>JBBRQR010000078.1:0-10359 GCA_038226115.1 Sphingomonadales bacterium
AACGTCCCCTACGACGAGGTGTTCGAGCTCGAGGACATCAACGGTGAATTCGCCCAGGCCGATGTCGCCTTCGTTATCGGCGCGAACGACGTGACCAACCCGCTCGCCAAGACCGACAAGACGTCGCCCATCTATGGCATGCCGGTCCTCGATGTCGAACGCGCGAAGACCGTCCTGTTCGTCAAGCGCAGCATGGGCGGGGCGGGCTATGCCGGGGTCGACAACCCGGTGTTCTACATGGACAATACGATGATGCTGCTCGCCGACGCCAAGAAGATGGTCGAGCAAATCAACAAGGACCTTGCCTGATGCGTATCTTCGCCCTTGTCGCTACCACCGCCGCCCTCGCTGGCTGCGCGAATTCGGGAACGTCGCTTGGCAAGGTCCACCCCGGACCGCCAGCGATCATCGCGACGACGCAGTTGCTCGGGCCGAATGGCGAGCTGCGCGGGACGGCGACGCTGACCCAGCTGAGCACAGCGACGCAGGTTCGCGCCCGCGTCGAGGGCCTCGCTCCGGGCACTTACGCCATCCACCTTCACGCCATCGGCAAGTGCGAGGGGCCGAAGTTCACCAGCGCCGGGGGTCATTTCAACCCGACGATGGCCATGCACGGTAAAGATAATCCGATGGGGCCGCACCTCGGCGACCTGCCCAACATCGTCGTCGGGCCGGGCGGCACGGGGAGTGTCGACTTCACCGTCGCGGGGCTCGCGCTGATCGGCGGGACCGCACCGCTGCTCGACGTCGACGGCGCGGCGGTCGTCGTCCACGCGGGGCCGGATGATTATAAGACCGACCCCAGCGGCAACAGTGGCGACCGCATTGCGTGCGGGGCGCTCGCCGCGCGCTAAACCCGCGCGATCAACGCCTGCGCCGCTGCGGGCGCGCGAATTTTGCCGCCGTCGATGAAGAAAACGAAGGCGTCATGCCCGTGTCCGCCCCACTCGCGCGCCTGTTCGGCCCACCCGTCGAGGGCGGCGTCGGGGTAACCGAGCGGTTCGGCTTCCTGCCCGTTTTGCAAGCGCGCATAAGTGAGATCGGCGGTTTGCGCGGGGAAACGCGGATATTGCTCGGCGTCGGCGTAGACCACCGCTACATTCGCCGCCATCGCCAGTCTTTGCAGGGAGCAGATCGAGGAAGCGCGATCGATTCGCCCGCGTCGGCAAGGACGCGGCGCTTGACTGCCAAGCGTGGCCCCTTGAGCGCGAACCGGTCGGCGGGATAGAACGGCCCGCGTCACGGTGCGAAGGTCCAGCCGACAACGCCGACCCGGATCGTCATTCCGGGATCGTTACAGGATGGCGAAAACGACCATCAGCAGACCGGCGAGGCTGACCAGCCAGACGAGCGAGCGGACCTGCGGCACCCCGAATGCATAGAGCGGAAGATAGGCCAGCCGTGCCCAGAAATAGAGCTGGCTTCCGAGCACCGTCCACCGCGTGTGCACCCCGGCAACGTGCGCGATCAGGATAGCGGCGGCGAACAGCGGCAGCGTTTCGAACAAGTTAGCCTGCGCCTTGCCCAGCCGCTCGCCTATTGGTTTCAGCGGCGGCATCACGCCATCGCGCGCGCTCGTATTCCATTTCAGCCCGTATTGGCCGGTCCGGACAATGTCGAAAGCGAAAATGTAAATGAGTGCGAGAACGATCGTCCACGCCAGCCACGTCAGTTCGGTTGTCATCGCGCGTTCCCCCATTAGCGGCGAGAGTGTGGCGGCATGGTGCGGCGGACGCAATCGTCGATTCCACCGACGGACCGGTCTGCCGCGTTCACCGTGACTTTAATTGATCCACTACGCGCCGCGCGGCGAAGAAGTCGGTGAGCAGCGCCGACGCCGCACTTTCGCCAATGCCGCCGAACACCTCCGGCGCGTGGTGGCAGGTAGCATGGCTGAACACGCGCGCGCCATGATCGACCCCGCCGCTCTTGGCATCGGCGGCCGCGTAATAGATGCGTGCGATGCGGGCGAGTGAAATCGCCGCCGCGCACATGGCGCAGGGTTCGAGGGTGACGACGAGATCGTGCCCCGGCAACCGTTCCGATCCGGCGGCGGCGCAGGCGGCACGGAGCGCGAGCATCTCGGCATGGGCGGTCGGATCGTTCAGTTCGCGGGTGCGATTACCGGAAGACGCTACGATCCTTCCGTCGGGGTCGATGACAACTGCCCCAACGGGAACTTCGCCACGAGCGCCCGCCGCTCGGGCTTCGACAAGCGCTGCGGCCATGGCGTGCGATGGGGGGAACGACATGCGTGTATCTAGCCGTCGTGTCGGCATGCGGGAAGCGTCTTACATTACTGGCGTCGAAACCGGTCTCGAACGACAGGTCAGCCTTTACGCATCGGTCGTCAACACGATGTAAAGTGCGAACAAGACCCCCGGTAACCAGCCTAGCAGCGTCAGCAGACAGCTAAGCCAGAACGCCGTTGTGATGCCGCGCGCGAGGAAAACTCCCAGCGGCGGCACCACGATTGCGGCGATGATGCGGATAATCGGCATCGATCGTGTTTCTCGTTAGTTCTTCGCGGCGTCCGCCTTCTCGACGCTGACGGTCGGAACGTCGATCCCGGTCGTCTTGGTGCCGACGCTGACGGTCGGGGTCGTGATTTTGGCTTCCTTCGTGCCGACGTTGACTTTGGCGGTGTCGACCTTGAACGTCGGCAAGCTGCCGCCTTCAACGGCGACCTTCGGCGCGCTGCCGCTCGTCAGCTGGTCGATGTTAACCAACTTGAAAGCGAACGCGGCGACGACCATTGCTACGATGATGACAAGTGCGATCAGCCAGCCCATGCCGCCACCGCTACGTTCGACGACGACTGGGCGGTTGGCATACGAGGGCGCTGTGTCGACAACGATCGGACGGCCCGCAGAATCGTAGGCGATGGGGCGGCCGGCGGCGTCGGTTTCGATATTCGACATGGTGGTTTCCCTTTTAACATTTGTGAGCGCCCAACGCTCGCCGAAGTGGAAAGGTTGCCGAAACGATTTTCACGGTCGGTCGCGCATACGAGGAAGCGCGACCAGCTAGACTCGGTTGGATCCACAAATTGTCATCCCCGCGAAGGCAGGGATGACAGATGGTACGATAGTCGCGCTGCTGGCAGCCTAGCCGTTCGCGGCGCGGCTCGCGCGCTTGCGGGCGTTGGGGTCGAGGTGGACCTTCCGCAGGCGGATGAAGTTCGGCGTCACCTCGACGAGTTCGGTATCGTCGATATACGCGATCGCCTGTTCGAGCGTCAGCCGCTTGGGCGGGCTGAGGACAATCGCGTCATCCTTGCCGCTCGCGCGGAAGTTGGTCAGCGCCTTCGATTTCAGCGGGTTGACCTCGAGATCGTCGTCACGTGCATTTTCGCCGATAACCATGCCCTGATAGACCGCCTCGCCGGGTTCGATCATCAGAACGCCGCGCGGCTGGAGATAGCCGAGCGCGTAGCCGACCGCTTCACCGGTCTCGGTCGAGATCAGAACGCCGTTGCCGCGCCCGTTGATCGGCCCCTTGTACGGCCCGTATTTGTCAAACAGGCGATTCATGATCCCGGTGCCGCGCGTATCGGACAGAAATTCGCCGTGATAACCGATCAGACCGCGCGCCGGGGCGCTGAACGTCAGCCGCGTCTTGCCGCCACCGCTTGGGCGCATGTCGGTCATCTCGGCCTTGCGGCTCGCCATCTTCTCGACGACGGTTCCCGAATATTGCTCGTCGACATCGATCATGACGGTTTCATATGGCTCGGTGCGCTTGCCGTTATCGTCGGTGCCGAACAAGACGCGCGGACGGCTGATCGACAGTTCGAAGCCTTCGCGGCGCATCTGCTCGATCAGGACGCCAAGCTGAAGTTCGCCGCGCCCGGCGACCTCGAAGGCGTCTTTCTCGGCCGATTCGGTGACGCGGACGGCGACATTGCCCTCGGCCTCGCGCTTCAGGCGGTCGGCGATCATTCGGCTGGTGACTTTGGACCCGTCGCGCCCGGCATAGGGCGAATCGTTGACGCTGAACGTCATCGCCAGCGTCGGCGGATCGATCGGTTGCGCGTGGAGCGGTTCGGTCACGCTGATATCGGCGATCGTATCGGCGACGGTCGCCTTGGTCAGGCCGGCAATGGCGATGATGTCGCCGGCAAATGCTTCTTCGACGGGCGTGCGCTCGAGCCCGCGAAAAGCAAAGATCTTCGCGGCGCGGCCGTCTTCGGCAACGGTGCCGTCGGGGTTGAGCGCGCGGATCGGCATGTTGAGCTTGAGCGTGCCTGACAGGATGCGTCCGGTCAGAATGCGTCCGACGAACGAATCGCGGTCGAGCAACGACACAAGCATCTTGAACGGCCCGTCGACGTCGGCTGCAGGCGCGGGGACGTGCTTGACGACGGTTTCGAACAATGGCGTCAGATCGCCCGAGCGGACATCGCTGTCATAGCCGACATAGCCGTTGCGGCCCGAGGCAAAGAGCACCGGGAATTCAAGCTGTGCGTCCGACGCCTCAAGGGTGACGAACAGGTCGAAGACTTCGTCGAGAACTTCCTGCGCGCGGGCATCCTGCCGGTCGATCTTGTTGACGACGACAATCGGACGAAGGCCGAGGGCGAGCGCCTTGCCGGTGACGAATTTCGTCTGCGGCATCGGCCCTTCGGCGGCGTCGACCAACAGGATGACGCCATCGACCATCGACAGGATACGCTCGACCTCGCCGCCGAAGTCGGCGTGGCCTGGTGTGTCGACGATATTGATGTGGGTGACTTCGCCGGTCACAGGATCGGGCCACTCGACGCTCGTGCACTTGGCGAGAATGGTGATGCCGCGCTCTTTTTCGAGGTCGTTCGAATCCATCGCGCGCTCGGCGACACGCTGGTTGTCGCGGAAGGTGCCGGACTGGCGGAACATCTGGTCGACGAGGGTCGTCTTGCCATGGTCGACGTGCGCGATGATCGCGACATTGCGCAAGCGCATGCGAATTTCCTGAAACTACGAAAGGCGGGGTTGCGCGGGCGGCATAGCCCATGTGCCGCGCTGCAACAAGACTTGCCGCAGAAAGCACGCACATCACCGCGTCGGCGATTGACTCAGGCGGGAGACCGCGCGACTTTGCCGCGACTAAAAGTTAAGGACGATCGTGGACAGCGAAGCGACAGCGCCCGACGATCCTGGCTTTGGCCGTGCCGCGCAGCCGATCGGCGCCGCCCTCGGTGCGGCCCGCGTGGCGCGCGGGCTCGAACTGGTGGACATTGCCCGCGACACGCGCGTGCCGTTACGCCACCTTGCGGCGATCGAGGCCGACGCGCACGACAGCCTGCCCGCGCTCCCGTATGCGATCGGCTTCGTTAAGGCGTTCGCCCGCGCCGTCGGAGTCGACGCCGAAATGGCCGGTGCACGTTTCCGGGCCGAGACGAACAAGTCGGCGCACGTTCCCGTCGCCCCGGCGATGGCCCCGATGGACGAACGCCGCCTGCCGCCGCGCGGGCTCGTCACCGCCAGCATCGCCGCGCTGCTCGCCGTCATTGCCCTCGTCGTCGCTTGGAGTACGGGCGCGTTCGACGCCCCCCTCCCGCCCGCCGCCGCGCCTGCTGCCCCGCCTGCTGCCGTTGTTGCCACCGCCCCCCCGGTCGTTACTCAATCGGTCGTGACCCCATCGGGCGTTCCGCCGACTGACGCCGCTGCCTCGCCGACGATGCGGCAGGGCACGCCGGGCGATCCGCCGACGCCCGATGCCGCCGCAACAAGCGCGCTCACCGCCTCCGCCACACCGACCGCAGTGACGACCGGCAGCGTCGTGATCACCGCGAACGCTGATGTCTGGTTCAAGGTGTCCGTCTACGATCCCGCCGTCGCCAAGGTTGTCACGGTCAAGACCGGGGTGCTCGCCAAGGGTGAACGCTACGTTCCGCCGCCGACGCCGGGGCTTCGGCTGTGGACCGGGCGCGCCGGAGCGTTGGCGATCACCGTCGACGGTCGCCCGATCCCGCCGCTCGGTGGCCCAGTCGAGACGGTCAAGAACGTCAGCCTTGACGCCCGCGACCTCCGCGCGCGCATCATTACCCCCGCGCCGCTGCCCGGAAGGGCGGGACCGCCCGTCGGATGAGTACCCGTCCTATGATTTCACGTCTTGCCATCGTCGCAGCGATGTTGTGCGCAGCCTCTCTCGCTGCCGCCGAGCCGCCGCTCGACAGCCGCGTCGGAAGCCTCGAGAAACAAATGAAGGCGGTGCAGCGCAAGGTCTTCCCTGGCGGCGACCCGCGTTTCTTTACGCCGGACATCGTCCCCGAAGCTCCCGCCGCCGCACCCGAGGGCACCCCGGCGACGACTCCGCTCGCCGACCTGACGTCGCGGGTCGACACGCTCGAACGCCAGCAGCGGACCCTGACCGGCGCGGTCGAGGAAGCGCAAAACAAGGTGCGTCAGATTGACGAAGCCTTCGCCAAATTTCGCGGCGACACCGATTTCCGCTTGAACGCGATCGAACACCCGGTCGCTCCGCCCGCCGATGCGCCACCAGCGGGATCGCCTGGACGCAGTTCGGAGGCGGTGAGCAAACCACTTGCCGCCAAGACCCCGATCAAGACCGAAGCGGTGAAGCCAAAAGCCGCCGCAATCCCGGTCGAAGACCAGTGGCGTGCCGCCTTCGCGCTTTACTCCGCCAAGGACTACGATCGCGCCGCCGCCGCAATGACCGATTTCCTCGCCGCCAACCCCAAGGCGGTGCGGGCGTCGAACGCGCAATATTGGCTGGGCCGAACCTATTCCGCGCAGGACCGATCGGCCGAGGCGGCCAAGGCGTTCCTCGATGGCTACAAGAATTATGCTGACGGCGAGCGCGCGCCTGACAGCTTGCTCTGGCTTGGCAAGTCACTGACGGCGCTTAAGAAAAACAAGCAGGCGTGCAGCGCGCTGGACGAGCTCCAGTCGGTCTACGGCGCGAAGATGACCCCCGCCGTCAAATCGGCAGCCGTGAAGGCGCGGGCCGAGGCGAAGTGCGACGGGTGAGCCGTGTCGACGCATGAGCGGGCGGTAAAGGCGGCCCTGCCCGCGCCAGCGCCCGATTTCGCCGCCGCTGTCGCCGCACTCGGTTTCCCCCTTGCCGCCACCGAACCGATCGCCGTCGCCGTATCGGGGGGGCCCGACAGCCTCGCGCTCCTGATTCTCGCCCATGCCGCGTTCGGCGATCGCGTCCGCGCGCTGACCGTCGATCATGGCCTGCGTGCCGACAGTTCGGTCGAGGCGGCAGCGGTCGCCGATCACGCCGCGTCGCTCGGCGTGCCGCACGTGACCCTGCGCTGGCACGGGCCGAAGCCCAGCGCGAATCTTCAGGCGGCGGCCCGCGACGCGCGTTACGCGCTGATGGTCGGCTGGTGTGCGGCAAACGGCGTCGCGTGGCTCGCGACCGGGCATCACCGCGACGACGCTGCCGAGACCTTGCTCCTCCGCCTCGCGCGCGGATCGGGAGTCGGGGGGCTTGGCGGCATCCGTCCCCGTCGCAGCCTTGGCCACGGGGTCACCCTGCTGCGGCCCCTGCTCGGCGTGAGCAGGGCCGATCTTGCGCGCATCGTCACCGCCGCCAACTGGATCGCCGCCGACGATCCGTCGAACCGCGCCGAGCGTTTCGACCGGACGCGCGCGCGCGCAGTGCTGGCCAGTACACCGTGGCTCGACCCCGCGCGGCTCGCGGCGAGCGCGGCGCATCTTGCCGACGCCGAGGCAGCGCTTGTCTGGGCCGCCGACGCCGCGTGGCGCAGCCGCGTCGAGGTTGGCCCCGGCACTGTCATGGTCGATGCCGGTGGCCTGCCGCATGACCTCGCGCGCCGCCTGTTTGTCCGCGCGATAGCGACGCTGGCACCCAACGCAGCGCCTCGCGGCGACGGTGTCGAGCGGACTTTGCGTCACCTCGCGGCGGGGACGGGCGGCACAATCGCGGGAGTCGCTATCCGCACAATCGACCGCAATAGCGGTCCGGCGTGGCGCTTCACCTTGGCCCCGCCGCGCCGTAAACCATGAAGAATGCGTCTGAGCGGCGGTGAATCGCGGCCAAACCGTCGCGGACGATTGCGCGGGCGTCGAAGTCGCCTATCTTGAAATTTCTAATCAAGCCCGAAAGTGCCGCCCGATGGCCGACAAACGCCCGCCGAACCCCTGGATCAAGAGCCTCGGCCTATGGGTTGTGGTCCTCCTCGTTCTCGCCGTCGTCGTCACGCTGGTCCAGGGGCCGTCGACCTCGACTGCCGCTGCGCCGCTCGGCTATTCCGACTTTCTGACCAAGGTCGACGACGGCACAGTCAAGGCGGTCGAGTTCCGCGGCACCGAAATCATCGGCAAGCTGGCCAGCGACGAGGATTTCCGCACCGTCATCCCGCCGATGGGCGACCCGGCACTGATCGCCAAGCTGCGCGAGAAGGGGGTCCGCTTCGACGCCAAGCCCGAGGAAGGCCGCTCGCTCCTCGGCCAGCTCGTCGTCACGATGCTGCCCTTCATCATCATGATCGGCATCTGGATGCTGGTGATGCGCAACATGCAGAACGGCGCAGGCAAGGGCGCGATGGGCTTCGGCAAGTCGCGCGCCAAGCTCCTTCAGCAGAAGGAAGGCCGAGTTACCTTCGACGACGTCGCGGGCATCGACGAGGCGCGCGAGGAGCTGCAGGAGATCGTCGAGTTCCTCAAGGATCCTTCGAAGTTCAACCGCCTCGGCGGCAAGATCCCCAAGGGCGCGCTCCTCGTCGGCCCGCCGGGAACGGGCAAGACATTGCTCGCCCGCGCCATCGCCGGTGAAGCCAACGTCCCGTTCTTCAACATCAGCGGCTCAGACTTCGTCGAGATGTTCGTCGGCGTCGGCGCAAGCCGCGTCCGCGACATGTTCGAGCAGGGCAAGAAGGCGGCCCCCTGCATCATCTTCATCGACGAGATCGACGCCGTCGGGCGCTCGCGCGGAGCTGGTCTTGGCGGCGGCAACGATGAGCGCGAGCAGACATTGAACCAGTTGCTTGTCGAAATGGACGGTTTCGACGGCAATGAGGGGATCATCATCGTCGCGGCGACCAACCGCCCCGACGTTCTCGACCCCGCGCTGCTGCGTCCGGGCCGCTTCGACCGGCAGGTCGTCGTCGGGCGTCCCGATATCGAGGGGCGCGAGAAGATTTTGGCCGTGCACATGAAGAAAGTGCCGCTCGCTCCCGACGTCAACGGGCGGACGATCGCGCGCGGCACGCCGGGCTTCTCGGGGGCCGACCTCGCCAACCTCGTCAACGAAGCCGCTCTGCTCGCCGCCCGTCGCGGCAAGCGCCTCGTGGCGATGAAGGAGTTCGAGGACGCCAAGGACAAGGTCATGATGGGGGCCGAGCGCCGGTCGATGGTCATGACCGACGACGAGAAGAAGATGACAGCATACCACGAGGCGGGTCACGCCGTCGTGTCGTGCCATGAGGCGGCGAGCGACCCGATCCACAAGGCGACGATCATTCCGCGCGGACGTGCGCTGGGCATGGTCATGCGGCTGCCCGAGCGCGATCAGTACAGCTATCACCGCGACAAGATGTACGCGAACCTGAGCGTGTCGATGGGCGGGCGCGTCGCTGAAGAACTGATCTTTGGCCATGACAAGGTGTCGAGCGGCGCGTCGTCGGACATCAGCTACGCGACCGACCTCGCCAAGAATATGGTCACCCAGTGGGGCATGTCGGACAAGCTCGGGCCGCTCAAGTACGGCGACAATCAGGAAGAGGTGTTTCTCGGCCATTCGGTGACGCCGACGCAGAACGTGTCCGAAGAAACCTCGCGGATGATCGATTCCGAGGTCAAGGCGATCGTCACGCACGGCTACGACCGCGCCAAGCAGCTGCTTAGCGACAATATCGACCAGCTCCACGCGCTGGCCGGAGCGTTGATCGAACTCGAGACACTGTCGGGCGACGAGATCAAGCGCGTCCTCGCGGGCGAGCGCGTCGATCGTAATGATCTGCGGACGACGACAATCGCGCCGATTGCGTCGGGCCTGTCAGCCATCCCCAAGAGCGGTCGCCGTGGCGGCGACCCGGTGCCGGTTCCGCAGGGCTGAACCGAAAACCAGCCGCGCGGTGCACGCTCGGTAGCGCACGGCGTTGCATCCAACGTGAAATGTCCGGTGGTCAGATCGAATTTGGCCACCGGACGCCCTGTAAGCCGTAAGCGCGTCGGGGCTCTGCGTCGCTTGAATCGCTAGGGCAGAAGGCAAGTCTCACACCCTGAAACGCGGGCCCGATCGGTCCCGGCGCTCAATATCAGACACATCCGACTGCCAGAGGCAGCGTCGGCTTGCCCGGTAGACAGCCCGACAGAGTGGTGCGATCTCGGCGCTACTCCGGAGCAGGGCAGACGTGCGGGATGGATAGGTATTGCCAATCTG
>JBBRQR010000079.1:0-10349 GCA_038226115.1 Sphingomonadales bacterium
GTCTCGCGATGGGAATTCTGTCGGCAATGACCGATGGCCCGGTTGCGGCAATTCTCGTTGAGCTGTTCCCAGCACGCATCCGCTACACCTCGATGTCGATCCCCTATCATATCGGAACAGGCTATTTCGGCGGCTTCCTGCCGTTTATCTCGCAGTTCATCATCGCCCGCAGCGGCAATCCGTTCGGCGGGCTGTGGTACACCTTCGTTGTCGTTGCGATCGCCTTCGTCGTCACGCTGGTTGCCCTTCCCGAAACGAAGGATCGCGACATTTGCTGACGCGCGCGGTCCTGCACGCAGACGATTTGATATAAAATATCGCCCGATACGAGGAGGATATGGTGCGCCGATCATGCTGCCCGTCCGGCCATCGCGGTAGCCGCCGACCTACCGCTGGCGGCACCGCGGCATCGTGAGCAGCAGTGCAGATCATGGTAAAACTGTAATGTTATGTGGCCTTCCGATTGCCGACGTGCGGCGCTTAGCCTCTCCGGCGGCGGGTCGTGATTGGATTGATGGCGCGTGGATTGATGCGGGGCAGGGGGGTTCCCATATCCGCTGCGTGCGGCCGAGCGTTTGACGGTCGCAGTGGAGAGTGAGCGAATGACAACCCTACCCGTCCTGCCGCTGCGCGATATCGTCGTGTTTCCGCAAATGATCGTGCCGTTGTTCGTCGGGCGCGATAAATCGGTTCGCGCGCTCGAAGCGGTGATGGCTGCCGACAAGCAGGTCTTCCTGCTCAGCCAGAAGAACCCCGGCGACGAAGACCCGCGCGCCGGTGATCTGTACGATGTCGGTACGCTGGCGACGGTCCTGCAGTTGCTCAAATTGCCCGATGGGACGGTCAAAGTTCTTGTCGAAGGCCAGTCACGCGCGCGTCTCGGCGCACTCGAGGCCGAGGGCGACTATCTCATCGGCCGCGCCGATGCCGTTGAGGAAACGCTCGAGGACGCGACGCTGATCGAGGGCCTTGTTCGCTCGGCGGCAAAGCAGTTCGAGGCGTACGTCAAGCTCAACAAGAAGACCGCGCCCGAGATCGCGGTGCAGATCGGCCAGATCGACGACGCAAGCCGCTTTGCCGATACGATCGCCGCGAACCTGACGCTCAAGATCGCCGACAAGCAGGCCCTGCTGGCCCAGTTCGATGTCGCCAAGCGTCTCGAAGCCGTGTTCGGTTTCATGGAGGGCGAGATGGGCGTCCTTCAGGTCGAGAAGAAAATCCGCAGCCGCGTCAAGCGGCAGATGGAGAAAACCCAGCGCGAATATTATCTCAACGAGCAGATGAAGGCGATCCAGCGCGAGCTTGGCGAGGGTGACGAGCCCAAGGACGAGACCGCCGAGATCGAGGAAAAGATCGCGCGGACCAAGCTCAGCAAGGAAGCACGCGAAAAGGTCATCGGCGAGCTGAAGAAGCTCAAGGCGATGTCGCCGATGTCGGCCGAAGCAACGGTCGTTCGCAATTATCTCGACACGATCCTCAGCTTGCCATGGGGCAAAAAGACCAAGATCAAGCGCGATATCGTTGCTGCGCAGGCGGTGCTCGACGGTGATCACTATGGGCTGGAGAAGGTCAAGGATCGGATCGTCGAATACCTTGCCGTCCAGGCGCGGACGAATAAGCTGAAGGGGCCGATCCTGTGCCTCGTCGGCCCGCCAGGTGTTGGCAAGACCTCGCTCGGTCGCTCGATCGCGAAGGCGACGGGGCGTGAGTTTATTCGCCAATCGCTCGGCGGGATGCGCGACGAGGCCGAGATTCGCGGCCATCGCCGGACGTATATCGGCTCAATGCCGGGCAAGGTGATTCAGAACCTCAAGAAAGCAGGGGCGTCGAACCCGCTGTTCCTGCTCGATGAGATCGACAAGCTCGGTCAGGACTTCCGCGGCGATCCGTCGTCGGCGCTGCTCGAGGTGCTCGATCCCGAGCAGAACAAGGCGTTCAACGACCATTATCTGGAGGTCGATTATGACCTGTCGGACGTGATGTTCGTGACGACGGCCAACTCGCTCAACATGCCCCAGCCGTTGCTCGACCGGATGGAGATCATCCAGCTGTCGGGCTACACCGAGGATGAGAAGGTCGAAATCGCCAAGCGTCACCTGTTGTCGAAGCAGTATGAGAACCACGGCTTGAAAGCCGCTGAGTTTGCGGTGACCGACGCGGCGCTGCGTGACCTTGTGCGCTATTACACGCGCGAGGCCGGAGTGCGGACGCTCGAGCGCGAGCTAGCCAAGCTGGCGCGCAAGTCGCTTCGTCGAATCCTTGAAGGTAAGGCAACGTCGGTCACCGTCGACAGCGACAACCTTCACGAGTTCGCCGGCGTGCGGAAGTACAAGTTCGGCGTCGGCGAGACCGAAGATCAGGTCGGCGCGGTCACCGGCCTAGCGTGGACTGAGGTCGGTGGCGAGTTGCTCACGATCGAGGCGGTGACGTCGGCGGGTAAGGGCACGATCAAGACAACCGGAAAGCTCGGCGATGTCATGACCGAGTCGATCGCGACCGCGTTGTCATTCGTCAAGGCGCGCTCGGTTACCTACGGCATCAAGCCGAGCGTGTTTGAGAAGAAGGAGCTTCACGTCCACGTCCCTGAAGGCGCGACGCCGAAGGACGGCCCGTCGGCCGGCGTCGCGATGGTGACTGCGATCGTCTCGACGCTGACCGGCATTCCGGTGCGAAAGGACATTGCGATGACCGGCGAGGTCACACTGCGTGGCCGCGTCCTGCCGATCGGCGGATTGAAGGAGAAACTGTTGGCGGCGCTACGCGGTGGCATCACCACGGTGCTCATTCCAATCGAGAATGAAAAGGATCTCGCCGAAATCCCGAAGAACGTGACCGAAGGGCTCACGATTATCCCGGTCGCCCACGCCGATCAGGTTCTCGAACACGCCCTGGCCGCCCCGTTGGTGCCGATCATCTGGACCGAGGCGGACGATCTGGCAGCGCGTCCAGACGCGGTCCCAGCTGCCGATGCGGGATTGGCAACGGCGCTGCGTCACTAGGCGATCAAGCGCGCGCGCGAGGCTTGCCTCGCGCGCGCGCCGCGTTAGGGTGAGCGTCGGCGCGGGGGCGCGGAGGCGTTGGGTGGAATGAACAAGCAGGAGCTGATAACTGCCGTCGCCGATCGCGCGGGGCTTAACCGCTCCGACGCTGGCCGAGCAGTCGATGCTGTATTTGACAGCATCGCCGGGGCGCTGACGACGGGAGCCGACGTCAAATTGGTCGGCTTTGGCACCTTCCACGTTACCCATCGCGCCGCATCATCCGGACGCAACCCCCGGACGGGGGAGCCTATGGTGCTTGACGCGCGCAATCAGCCCAAGTTCACCGCCGGCAAACCCCTCCGCGACGCCGTCAATTAGGGCGGTCTTTACAGGGCACGGCGGGCCTTATACGACACCAACTGTGGGCGCGTAGCTCAGCGGTAGAGCACACCCTTCACACGGGTGGGGTCACAGGTTCAAACCCTGTCGCGCCCACCACATTTCATTTCTGCAGCAAACCGCCAAGCAAGCTGACGCTCAGGGCAACGACGACGATGTTGTACAGGAACGCTCCCAGCGCGTGAAACAAGGCAAAGCGACGTAGATCGCGGCTGGTGATGACGACATCCGAGACCTGGAATGTCATGCCAAGGACGAACGAGAAATAGGCGAAGTCGCTATAGGCTGGCATTTCCTTGCCTGGGAACTCGAGTCCACCGGCGTCGTGATCGGCACCGTCGCCACTGTCAGGCGCATCGTCTGCGTCGCCAGGAACGTAGTAGCGATGGGCGTAATGCAGTGCGAACAATAGGTTGGTGAAGACCCACGCCAACAGGATTGTCGCCCCCGAAATTGCGAGGCCGCTGCCATGATCTCCGCCAAGCCCAGTCAACTCGACAACGACAGCGACGAGGACGACTCCGACGATCAGCATGGTAATCGCCAGAAGAATATGTGCATCGGGATCGTTGGCGGCGGCGCGCTGTCGCATGTCATCGGTCTTGCTGCCCGACATCAGGCGAATGGTGCCAACGATGAAGACAATAGCACCCGCGTCGAAACCGAGCAGCACCGATCGTACCGCGGCAATATGGCCGATTCCGGTACCGGTCGCGACGAGGATCATTGTTGCGAAGAACAGCCAGAAATTAAGATAGCGGATGCGGATCATCGCGCCGCCCGCAGCACGGTGTAGCCAGCGAGCGCCGAGATCAACGAGCCGATGAGGATGCCGAGTTTGGCCATGGTGTCGTTGGCACTCCCTGCGCCGAAAGCGAGTGCGGCGATGAAAAGGCTCATCGTAAATCCGATCCCGCAAAGCAAGGCCGCGCCGTGCACCTGCCGCCACGTGGTCCCCGCCGGTGGATTGGCGAGACGCGCCTTCGCCAGCCCCCAGACGGCGCCGAACACGCCTAGTTGCTTGCCGAAAACGAGGCCGACGACAATCGCCAGCGGGATCGGCGCGCCAATGGTTGCGAGAGCAGCACGATCGACCGCAATTCCGGCATTCGCAAAGCCGAACACGGGCACGACGATAAAGCCGACGATTGGGGCAAGCGCATGTTCGAGCCGGTCGAGGGGGGCAAGGCGGCGATGCCTAGCGCGGCTGCCGAGTGGGATCGTGAAGGCCACGGCGACACCGGCGAGGGTCGCATGAACGCCCGACTCGTGGACCGCCGCCCAGACGCCGGCACCGACGAGCAGATACGGCACAAGACTACGGACGCCGACGCGATTGAAAATGACGAGAACGCCGATCCCGGCGACCGCCGCTGCGAGTAAGGCAACATGGATCGCTGCTGTGTAGAACACGCCGATGACGACAATCGCGCCAAGGTCGTCGATGACCGCAACCACCGTCAGGAACACGCGCAACGCGGGCGGGACCCGGCGTCCCAATGCGGCGATGACAGCGAGCGCGAAAGCGATGTCGGTCGCGGCTGGGATGGCCCAACCGTGGCGTGCGCTGGCGTCCCCGCTGGTAAGGGCCACATAACAGAGCGCCGGCACGACCATGCCCGCGATCGCCGCGACACCTGGAAGCAAGCGGCTCGCCGAAGTTGCCAACGCCCCGACAAGGAGTTCGCGCTTAATTTCCAGGCCGACAAGCAGGAAGAACAGGGCCATCAGGCCATCGTTGATCCACGCGAGCGTCGCCAACCCCGCGACGGGCTGTGCCAATATCCGATGGTACAGTGGCGCTGCCGACGAATTGGCGATGATCAACGCCGCCAGTGTTGCCGCCGCGAGGAGAAGGCCGGTGATTGCCGTCTGTCTGCCGGTATCGGTGTCTTCGGGCCGGGATGTCATTCCATATCCATAGCGGACGCAGCGCGTGCAGCAACGATGGGATGACGCGATGCCAGATAGACGCTATTGTTCAACAGCGCGGACGTCGCGCTTGCCGAACCAGAATGGTCGGCAATAAATGGGGAGACAGTGATGAAGTTCAAACTGATCGCGACCATTGCCGTATTGGCGCCGGCACTCGTTACCGCGCAGGCGATGACAACGACAACGACCGCAACGAACTCGACGAGCACCACCGAGCCGGCAGTCGTCAAGCACCACGTCCGCCACCACACGCATCACAGCACGCATCGGAAGATGCACAAAAAGGTGATGAAGGACACGACGATGACGACGACGCCAGCTGGCACGACCGTCACCGACACGACAAAGACCGTGACACCGAAGTAAGAACCAGACGGCCGCGCGGTTGTCCGACCGCGCGGCTACCGTCCGACGTAATTCGTCGCTACCCAGTCGCGGTAGCTGCCATCGAGGATGGTGCGCCACCACGTCTCGTTGACTAGATACCAGCCGAGCGTTGACGCAAACCCCTGCGCGAATGTCCGTTGCGGCGAATAGCCGAGTTCGTCGCGGGCACGGCGCTCATCGATTGCATAACGGCGGTCGTGGCCCGGACGGTCGGTAACCGTCGTCTTGAGCGATGCCGTTGCCACCCCGCGCGCGGCCGGTGCATCGGGGAAGCGCGTCGCCAGCATCGGATCAGCGGCGAAGGCGGCGTCAACTGCGCTGCACAAGGTATCGATAACCGTCAGATTGGGCAGCTCGGCACCACCGCCGATATTATATGTCTCGCCGACCCGGCCCTTGGCGATGACGGCGGCGATACCACGACAGTGATCGTCGACGTGAAGCCAGTCGCGAATCTGCATTCCGTCGCCATAGATCGGCAGCGGGCGGCCATGGAGCGCATTGATCAGAAACAGCGGGATCAATTTCTCGGGAAACTGGTACGGCCCGTAATTGTTCGAGCAGTTCGACGTCGTCACCGCCAACCCATAAGTGTGGTGGTAGGCGCGAACGAGATGATCCGACGCCGCTTTCGACGCCGAATACGGCGAATTGGGCGCGTACTGAGTCGTCTCGCTGAATGCGGCGTCGTCGGGGCCTAGGCTGCCGTATACCTCATCGGTCGAGACATGGTGGAAGCGGTGCGGACGACCGCTGCCGCCGAGCCAGACGGTTCGGGCGGCTTTCAACAGACTATGGGTGCCAAGAATATTTGTCTCGATAAAGGCGTCGGGACCATGGATCGAGCGATCGACATGGCTTTCGGCAGCGAAGTGCACCAGCGAGTCGATGCTCCGCTCGGTCAGCAGGCTTTCGACCAGCGCGGTGTCGCCAATGTCACCGTGGACAAAATCGACGTCAACGCCGTCGAGGCTGCGGCGATTGCCGGCGTAGGTCAGCGCGTCGAGGACGGTGATGGCATCGCTAGGATAGGCATCGCGCCAATAGCGGACGAAGTTCGCCCCGATGAACCCGGCGCCGCCGGTAACGAGCAAAGTCATGCACTGTCCTTGATCGCGGCTAAGCAATCGCGCAACTCGGCGCGCCAGTAACGCGGGGTGCCGGTAATGGCCCATGTCGCGGTCTTGTCGAGAATGCCGAAAGCCGGACGTTTGGCCGGTGTCGGATAGTCTGCGGTACGGATCGGCGTGACGGTCACGGCGCGATCAAGCAGGCCGATCGCCAGCGCCTCATCGTGAATTGCCTGGGCAAAATCATACCACGTCGCAGTTCCGGCGTCGGTTGCGTGGAAGGTCCCGGTGTGACCCCCGCCAATCAGCGTCCATAACGACCGCGCCAGCGTCATGGCGTGCGTCGGGGTACCGAACTGATCGGCAACGACGCGGACTACATCGCGCTCACGCATCAGCCGCAGCATCGTCGCAACGAAGTTGTTACCCCCCGCCGCATAGACCCATGCCGTCCGCACGAGGAGCGGGGAGGGGTGGAATTCTGCCGCCGCGATCTCGCCGTCCAGCTTGGTTCGGCCATAGGCCCCAAGCGGGTTCGGCGTCGCGTCGGGTGCGTAAGGGGTGTGTGCGGTGCCGTCGAAGACAAAGTCGGTGGACACATGGGCGAAGCCTGCCCCCGCGATCCGCGCCGCGCTGGCGAGCGTACCGACGGCGTAGACGTTGATCGCCCGCGCCGTCGCCTCGTCCGCCTCGGCACGGTCGACGGCGGTGTAGGCGGCGGCATTGATGACGACATCGGGCCGCGCGTCGGCGACCACCCGGTGAACGGTGTCGGCATCGGTAATATCAAACTCGGCTTCGGGTGGTGCGATCAGCGTAACCGACGCTGGCAGTGTCGCGGCGAGCGCGCGACCGAGCTGGCCGCCCGATCCGGCAACGAGCACCCTCACGCGAACACCGCTCACGCGAACACCTCGGCACCGACAAGCGACGGCGCGACGGCATCCTTTGCCGACAGCTTCGGCGCGGCCCCGGCCAGCGGCCAGTCGATCCCGATCGTCGCGTCGTCCCAGCGGACGGCGCGTTCATTGCCGGGGTCATAGAGCGTGGTGCATTTATACTGGAAGTCGGCGGTATCGGTCAGGACGACGAAGCCATGCGCAAAGCCGGGCGGCACCCATAACATTTGCTTGTTCGCCTCCGACAACTCGACCCCAACCCAGCGACCGAAATGCGGGCTCGAGCGGCGGACGTCGACCGCGACGTCGAACACCGCTCCGCCGGTAACTCGGACCAGCTTTCCTTGCGGATTGGCGATCTGATAATGCAACCCACGCAGGACCGAGCGCGCCGATCGGCTGTGATTATCCTGTACGAAGGCGACATCGATGCCGGCGTCGGCGAAGGCGCGCGCGTTCCAGCTTTCGAGGAAGAAGCCGCGGTCATCACCGAATACGCGGGGTGTGATGATCATCACACCGGGGAGGGACGTTTCACTGACGATCATGTTGTTAACGCTTACTGCCTCTCAACGCACGGTACAGGACCGGCGGGAGCCAATCGGCGACCACATGCTGCCGGATCATTCGCCAGTCGGTCGCATCGCCAGTGCCCGGACGACGCTTGAACATCGTTGTGCGGTGTGGCACCGCGTCGAGCCCGTCTTCGGGCGCGGTATAATAATAAAGCGCAATCGACCGTCGCGAACGCTCGGGCGGACAAGCGATCTTGTCGGGGACGCCGTGATAGCTGTCGAGATCGGTATTGAACACGACCGCTCGCCCCATGACCGGCTGGGCCGAGGCGCGGCATTCGCGCATATCGCGCGACCACAGCTCGAGCGCGCCGTTCCATTCCGGATCCCAGTCATCGTTGAGATAGATCAACAGGTTAATCCGCCGGAGCAGGTTCATCTGTTTGTGAACGTTGAAGTCCGCGTGAATACTAAGATGGCCGCCGGTACGGGTCTCGTGCAGGCCGCCGCCAATAAAATACGGGTCGGAAATGAGTTTGGGGATGCCGGTCAGCGCCTGAAGAAAGCGCAACATCGGCTCCGAATTCATCTCGGCGAGAAATGCTCGCAGACGCGGCGTTTTGAGGTGGATCGGCTGCCACTCGAATTTCAACCGCTCCTGCGCCCGGGTATAGGCAACACCGTGACCCGCGCTCGGCCATTCGTCGACGAGCGCCCGCAGCATGTCGATGTCGAGGAAGTCGTCGATGACAACATGCGGAAAAGGATCACCAGCAATGTATCGCTCGTGCAGCGCCGCACCGGCAGCAGTCGCCTGTGTATTATCGATATAAAAACCGTGCGCGCCGACAGGAGTCGTCTCAACAACAGGCATTGGTTCGCCTTGGGAGTGGGACTCCAGCATTAACCAGACACTCTCAACACATTCAATAAGTAATCTCCGTAACCCGACTTTATTAATGGTGCAGCAATACGTTCAAGTTGCGCGGCGTCGATAAAGCCCTTTCGCCACGCAATTTCCTCGGGACAGCAAATTTTCAGGCCCTGGCGCTCTTCGACAATGCGAACATATAGTCCGGCGTCGAGCAACGAAGCATGCGTCCCGGTATCGAGCCACGCGAACCCTCGCCCCATTAGTTCGACGGACAGGGCCCCCTCTTCGAGATACGATCGGTTGAGGTCGGTAATCTCGAGTTCGCCGCGCGGTGATGGCCGCACCGCGCGCGCGCGCTCGACCGCCGTGCCATCGTAAAAATATAGTCCCGTTACCGCATAGTTCGATTTCGGGGCGATCGGCTTTTCCTCGATCGTTGCAGCGCGCCCGTCGGCATCAAACGAGACGACGCCATAAGCAGCGGGATCTTTGACATAATAGCCGAAGACGGTTGCGCCGGAGGTGCGCGCGTCGGCCGCTGCCAACAGGTCGGGCAGGCCGTGGCCGTAGAATATATTGTCCCCGAGAATAAGGACCGATGGCTCGTTACCGACGAAATCCGCCCCGATGTGATACGCCTGCGCGAGGCCCTTTGGTTCGGGCTGGACCGCATAGTGGATCGACATGCCCCACTCGCTGCCATCGCCGAGCAAGGCGTGAAAGGCAGCGGCATCGTCTGGGGTCGTAATCACCATCACGTCGCTGATACCCGCGAGCATCAGAACCGACAGCGGATAATAGATCATCGGCTTGTCGTAGATGGGCATCAACTGCTTGCTGACGCCCTTGGTCAGCGGATAGAGCCGCGTGCCCGACCCCCCGGCCAGAATTATCCCTCGTCGCGCCACGGTGCCACCCTCGTCGTGTCGGGACACGCAGCGCGCGCCCCGACGATCATCATGTCAGCCGCTCCGCTACGCCCATCCTTTTAGGCGTGCGAAGTTTTTCAGGTTGCCGGTTTGGCCGCAACCGCAGGCGTTGCTGCCGGAGCAGCTGGCGCCGCGACTTCGCCGGGAGCAGAAGGCTTGGCAGCAGGAGCGGCGGCGGGCGGCGGCGGCGGGCCGTAGCCGGCGGCATACTTGATCTTGTCCTTGGCGGCCGCGCGGAACTCCTTGAGACCGGCCGTGAGCGCCTGCTGCGTTGCGTCCCGCTTCATGATCTGCTGCGCGAGGGTGATCGCAGGCTCACCGGTGTACGGCACGATCTTGGTTTCGGTGACGGCATTGACA
>JBBRQR010000080.1:0-10332 GCA_038226115.1 Sphingomonadales bacterium
CCACGGCACCAGCTGCCAATCGCCGCGCACCCAGCGGTGCTGGCGACGGACAGCGGCGTCGTAGCGGATCGGGAAATCCTCGACGACCTCGACGTCGGAAATCAGCCCGGCGCGCGCATAAATGCCCTCGAACAGGTCGTGACTGAGCATGGTATTCGACGGCACGCGCCCAGCAAGCGAGGCCATGAAGACATCAATTTCATAGATACCCTTGCCCGTGAACGAGCCTTCGCCGAGCAAGTCCTGATACAGGTCGGACGCAGCGGCAGCGTAGGGGTCGATACCCGCAGGTCCGCCCGCCAGCGCCTCGAAGCGCGATTGGCCGCGATGCGTCGGCAGCGCTACGGTTACCCGCGGCTGCATGATGCCATAGCCGCTGACGACACGCCGCAACGCGATGTCGAAACGGGGGCGATTTAGCGGATGCGCCATCTTGCCGATCATGCGTCTGGCAGCACCTAGCGGCAGCTGGGTATCGGCATCGAGCGTGATGACATAGCGGATGCCGGACGGAATTTCGGGTGAACCGCCGTTCGGACCGTAATACGACGTGTCGGTCGCGCCGCGCAGCAGGCGATTGAGCTCGTGGAGTTTGCCGCGCTTGCGCTCCCACCCCATCCAGCAACTTTCGGCCGGATTATACTGGCGGCGGCGGTGAAGAAACAGGAAGCGCGGATCGCCGTCGGTCGAAAGATAGCGCGCGTTCAGCCCGGCAATCGCGGCGTAGGCACCTGCGAGCGTCTCCGCCTCGCCCGTCTGAGTTTCCGCCGCCGCGTCGGCAAAGTCGGACAGCAGCGCATAGCGCACAGCGTCTTCGCGCGTCGACAGATGGTGGATTTCCAGGGTCGCGATCGCCGCCTTGACCTGTTCGGTGGAGGTCAACAGGATCGGCACGACGACAAGCGTCCGCAGCGCATCGTCGACCCCGTCGTCGAGTTCGAGTGCCGGAATGATGCGGGGCGGCAATAGCCCGGCGAGGAACCTGTTGGTCACCGCCGTCGCGGTCTCGAGCGCGAGGATGAGAACGGCTGCGAACATCGGTACAGCCAGCCACCATGAAATCGTCGCCATGGTCCCGGAGATCGGAAGGATGGCGAGGATTGCCGCCAACATCACGACGAGGGCGATGTATAATTTTATCCCGGCTGTCCGGATCTGCCGGGCAAAGCGCGTGCCAATCGGCGCGACGAAGCCGATCTCATTTTCGAGTATCGGGCGTCCGGGACCGATCAGATAATAGCCCGGGTCCTTGTCGACCGCGTTATCACGGACCCGGGCTTCGGTCAGCGCCATCGCCCGAACGGCTACCGCATCCTCGGAATAGGCCGAGCCGCGCGATAGTTCCTCGAGTGAGTTGCGGTACAGATTGCGCGAGGCGAAATCCATCGCGGCGAAGGCACTGCCGTCGCGCAGGACCCGGTCGGCCATGCTCAACGATTCGACCATCTCGCCCCAGTCGGTTTCGGACGTGGCGCGCATCGCCATGATGACGTTCCGCATCGATGCGGTCGAGGTGATCAACTCCTGCTGCGCGGCAAGATCGATTTCGGCGATGCTCTGCCCGGCGGCGGTGGTGCGGGCCGCAAGCCATTGCCGCGCTATCGCACTGCGCTCATCGATGTCGCGCAGACGAAGCGCCAGTTGACTGACGAACGCGGGAGACTGGGCGACATCGATCGTGACTAGGCTCGCGAGTGCAACCGCGTCGCTCGGCGCCGCGAACAGGGCATCGGCGAAGGCATCGGCGCGCGCGCGGTCATGC
Organism: Sphingomonadales bacterium; assembly: GCA_038226115.1. GTDB lineage: Bacteria > Pseudomonadota > Alphaproteobacteria > Sphingomonadales > Sphingomonadaceae > Polymorphobacter_B. Next base: position 1,763 of record JBBRQR010000080.1, read on the forward strand.
TCGCTGGTGATCGCCTGCTCAGCGAGCCGACGCAGATTCTCGACCAGCACCAACTCGAGCGAGATCGCCAGCGCCCATAGCTCGCCGATCGTTAGGGCATCGACCTTTTGGTAGGCCTGCAGAAAGCGCCGCAGCCGGTCTTCTTCGAATAGGCTGTCGCTATGTGCGACATAGGCCCAGGCGATGCCGAACACGCGCGGCAGCCCTTCGAGTGGGCCGTCGGCAATTTTTGGCAGCTGGCGATAGAAACCGGGCGGCAGGTCGTCGCGAATCTTGCGGATCTGCGTCTCGACGGTGTGATAGTTATCGATCAACCATTCGGCGGCGGGCGCGATCGGCCGGTTCAACTTCAAAGCGTCGATCGTTTGGCTGTAGATCGTCTGCAGGACGACAGTGTTGACCTCCAATCGGGCCAGCAACTGACGTGGGCGCGGCCACCCCGGCAGGATCTGTTGAGCGTGGGCCAGCGACCGCGCATGATCCTCGAGCCGCTCGATACCGAACAGTTCCGCGCGGATTGGCGTTGTTTCCTGCCACGCCGGGACAGCCACCGAATGGGGGCCTCGCCTTGCCTTATCGAATGTTTGCAACAGCCTGATCAAAAGCGACATGCGGCCCTGCTACCCGGTCGCAGCGGCGTGTGCCAAGCGCGATCTGGCGTGCGGGCCGTCGCCGGGCCGAAGAGCCGTCAGATCGCTCACGGATTATCTTACGGCTAACGGTGCGTCAGCGGTGCGCAATGTGACAGTGACGGGTGGCAGCGTCACCATGCGCGCCGCAACGGCCTCCGCCCCCGCCATGACTCGCAGGATATTGCCCCCGGCGACCTTGGCAACATCGGCATCAGTCCAGCCGCGGCGCAGAAGCTCAGCGAGCAAAGCCGGGTAGGTATCGACGCCCGAAAGGCCCACGGGCAGAGCATTGCTGAGTCCGTCGAAATCGCTGCCAAGCCCGACATTGTCGACGCCCGCGACCTTGGCGATGTGGTCGATATGGTCAGCAACCATCGCCAGCGTGACCGCCGGGGCCGGATGCGCCGCCGCCCACGTCGCCATCGCCGCCGTCACCTTGTCTGGCTGACCAATGAATTGACCACCGTAGGGCGGATTGCTCAGGCGTGTTCGTTCGGCCCCGCGGTCGTTACTCCACTGACGATACGTTTCGGAGGTGTAGTTCTGCGAGAAATTGACCATCACGACACCACCGTTTGCCGCCACGAGGCGCAGGATGTCGTCCGAAACATTGCGCGGATGGTCGTCGAGCGCGCGGGCACTCGAATGCGAAAACATCACCGGCGCCTTTGTTACGGCGAGCGCAGCGCGCATCGTCGCTTCACTGACATGGCTCAAGTCGACCAGCATCCCAAGACGATTCAATTCAGCGACGACCGCGCGACCGAACGGTGTCAGCCCATTGTGCTGCGGGTCGTCGGTCGCTGAATCGGCCCACGCGATCGTCTTGACGTGGGTCAAGGTGAGATAGCCTGCACCGAGTTCATGGTAGGTGCGGAGGATTGAAAGGTTGGCGTCGATCTGACCGCCGCCCTCGACGCCGATCATTGATGCGATGCGCCCCGAGGCGTGGATGCGGCGGACATCTGCGGCGGTGCGAGCGAGGGCGAAGTCATGCGGGTATCGCGCGACGATGTTCTTGACGAGGTCGATTTGCTCGAGCGTTTCCTCGACCTGTTGCAGTGGCGGCAGCTCGGCGTCGACGAAGACCGACCAGAACTGGCCGCCGACGTGGCCCGCGCGCAGGCGGGCGATGTCGGTGTTGTACCCGACCGGGCGCGCGGCGAGGCCGGCGGTCAGGTCGACCGTCCAGCGCACATCGCCTTCGCGCTCACGCAGCACTTCGGCCCAATCATTGTGGCCGTCGATCAGCGGAGTTGCCTTCAGGATAGCTGTAACGCGCGCGTCGATAGTCGGCGCAGCGGTGGTCGGCGCGGTTGCCAGAGCCAGCATCAGGCCCGTCAAGACGGTGGTTGCTCGTGTCATCATGCTCTCCCACGCTGTTCCGCGCCGCCGAGCGATCCGGAGACGCAGGCGCTACGCTCATTGGCACAGCTAAGCCGAAGTTGCCCCCGGTAGGACAGCAAAAAATTGCGGCGCACGCGACGACGTTACGAGGACGATTTTGCGTCGATTGCGCCGGGGCGGGCAGTGGCCTAATGCGGTCGGTGGCAATGCGGCTTCGGTCGTGTCGTCGTTGATCGCGCCGGTGCCCCGCAAGGGGCTTAAAAGGGAATGCGGTGCGGGCGAAGTTTTCGTCCAAAGCCGCGGCTGTCCCTGCAACTGTAAGTGGCGAGCGCGATGCACTGGCTCCCGGATTTGTCCGAGGAGCAGCCACTGGGCTCACGCCTGGGAAGGCGTGCATCGTGCGATGACCCGCGAGCCAGGAGACCTGCCAGCGCACCGGTCGCTCTTGCCTTGGCTCAGGGATTGGCCGCGGCACGGTTCTCCGTCTGAGCGACGAACCAAGCGGCTGGGGCCGCGGGGTCGTGCGTCGGACGCCAGCGTCCGTTCGTCGTGCGCCCCCGATCGTTCGTTCGCGAACCGCACCCCCGCCGTGTCGCTCACGACGCGCACGGGGACTGACCATGACCAAATTCGCTTTCTCAGTATTGGTGCTCGCCGCCGCACCGGCACTAGCCCAAGCTGACCCGACTCAACCGACGATCGATGCCCGCGACACGATCGTCGTTACCGCAACGCGCTCGGGAACTGCACTGCCCGCCGATCTGCTTGGCGCGTCGGTCACCGTCCTCGATGCCACTGCGCTCGATCAACGCCAGACTCGCGTCGTCTCGGACATCCTGCGCGACGTCCCCGGCATCGCCGTCAGCCGCGTCGGCGCGGTCGGCGGCATGACGCAGGTCCGCTTGCGCGGTGCGGAGGCCAACCAGACGCTCGTGCTGATCGACGGGATCAAGGCGTCCGACCCGTATTTCGGCGAGTTCGATTTCGGGACGCTGCTCGCCGACGAGGCGGCGCGGATCGAGGTACTGCGCGGCCAACAATCGGCACTCTATGGTTCCGACGCGATCGGCGGGGTCATCAACTATATCACGCTGACCGGCGCCGAGGCCCCCGGCCTGCGGCTGCGCGCCGAAGGCGGGTCGATGGGCACGGTCGGCGGCGGGGTGCGCGAAGCCGGCGTCGCGGGGCCCCTCGACTATGCCGTCGCGGCGAGTGCCCTTCACACCGATGGCTACCCGACCGCCATCGGCGGTAAGCGCAATGTCGGCTCGGACAGCGCCAGCGCGTCGGCCAAAGCAACATGGACGCCGTCCACTATCTTCAAGCTGACCGCAGTCGCCCGCACCAGCCTGACCGCCGCCGATACCAATAACAGCGACAACGACTTCGGCAGCCCGACCTATGGCCGGACAGTCGACTCGATGGGCGTCCGCTTCCGCAATCAAGCGTTCTACGGTCTGCTCCGTGCGCAGCTCGACACCGGGCGGTTCACCAGTGTCGTCAGCGGACAGATCGCCGACACCACCCGCGACAGCTATGACGTCGCCGATCCTAATTCGCCGCCATCGGGGCAGGCGATCGTCCGTGCGTCGGGCGATCATGGCGCGCGGCTCAAGGGCAGCTACGAAGGGACGTTCCGCTTCGGGTCGGAGCGTATCCACCACAGCCTGACGGCGGCGGTCGACTATGAGGACGAAAACGAGCGCGCGACGGTCTCGCAATACGGCGCATTCCTCGGCACTCGCCATACGATCGATACCGGCGTCGTCGGCGAGTACGAGTTAACCGCCTTCGAACGGCTCGGCGTTGGCGCCTCGCTCCGTCGCGATTTCAACAATCGATTCGCCGACGCAACGACCTACCGTGTTCAGGCAAGCTACACGTTCGATGAGGGAACCCGCCTGCACGCCGCCAGCGGATCGGGCATCCGCAACCCGACCTTTAGCCAGTTGTTCGACTTCTTCGCGGGGCGCTACGTCGGCAACCCCGGCCTCAAGCCAGAGAGATCAACGGGATACGAGGCCGGCATCGCGCAGGCGTTCGGCCCCGTGACGATCGACGCAACGTATTTCGACAATCATCGGCGGGATGCGATCACGACCGTGTACGATGCCAATTTCGTTGGCCATCCGGTCAACTTGCCCGGGTCGACGCGGCAGTCCGGGGTCGAGGTCGCGGTCGCCGCGCGGCTGGCAGGGGGCTGGCGGATTGACGCGAACTATACGCATCTCGACGCGCCGCAGGCACGGCAGGTCACGTTCGACTCAGCGACGGGGGCGACAGGGACATTTACCGGCCAGGCGGTGCGCCGCGCCGCCGACATCGCCAGTGCAAATCTGACCTACGCGCCCACGACGGCTCCGTATTCGGCGACGCTAACGGTGCGGTACAACGGCCCGCAGAAGGACATCTTCTTCGGCTTCTTCCCGCCGCTGCTCGTTGCGCTGCCGGCATTCACGCTCATCAATCTCAATGCCACTTATGCCGTCGCGCCGCATGTCGAACTGTTCGGGCGGGTCGAGAATTTGCTCGACCGGCGATATGTCGAGGTGGTCAGCTTCGCCACGCCGGGCCGTGCGGCCTATGGCGGCGTCCGGGTTCGCTATTGATGCGCAGCGCGGTCGCCGCGATCGCGCTGTTGCTGGCAACCGGGGCGGCGGCCGCCCCGGTGCGGGTCATGTCGATCAGCGAGTGCACCGATCAACTCGTCCTCGCGCTCGTACCGCCCGCGCGGATCGTGTCGGTGACGTGGCTGTCTCGCGACCCGACGACATCGCTGATGGCACACGCGGCGGGGCAGGTGGGGGTCAACCACGGTCTTGCCGAGGAAGTCCTGCGCGATCACCCCGATCTCGTCGTCGCCGACAGCTTCGCGGCGCCTACGACACGCGCGCTGCTCCACCGGCTGAACGTGCCGATGATCGAAGTCGCGTCGCCCGAAACGATCGGTGCAATCCGCGAAGCGACGCGCCAGATTGCCCGCGCCGTCGGGGCCTTGCCACGGGGGGCGATGCTGCTCGCGCGCATGGACCGGACGTTCGCCGACCTTGCCGCCGATCCGCCGCTGGGCGTTCGGGTCGTGGCGTGGGGCGGCGGCGGGTTCGGCGCGTCGCGTGGCAGTCTGTTCGACGCGCTGCTGACCGCCGCCGGAGCGACTAACGTCGCGCCCGACGCCGGACGCGGCGGCCCCGATGTCGAGCGGCTGCTCGTTGCGGCCCCGACGTTGTTGGTCATGGGCGCCGACGCTGCTCCCGACCTCCACGCCAATGTCGCGGCGCACCCTGTCGTCCGGCGGTGGCAGGGACGATCGGTGACGGTGCCGCAGGCGCACTATTTCTGCGGGACCCCGTTCATTGGCGACGCCGCACTCGCGCTGCGGCGGCAGCTCCACGCGGCGGTCCCCCGGTGAGCCGCGCGCTGGTTTCTTCGCTGGCGGCGGGGCTGGTGGTCGCCATCGCTGGATCGCTATTCGCCGGAGTCGTGTGGCTGTCGCCCGCGACGATTGCTGGGGCGCTGTCCTCAACGCACACGACCCTGGCGAGCCTTATCGTTGTCGATGTTCGCCTCCCGCGCATTCTCCTTGCAGCGCTCGTCGGCGGCATCCTCGGGCTGGCAGGAGCCGTGCTGCAGGGCTTGCTCCGCAACCCGCTCGCTGAACCTGGGCTGTTGGGGATTACGGCGGGCGCGTCGCTAGGAGCAGTCGTCGCGATCTACTACGGGGCGGCCGCTGCCTTCGCCCTCGCGACGCCGCTGTTTGCGTTGACCGGTGCGCTCGCAGCAGCGGCGGCTGCGCTGGTGCTGGCGCGCGGCGGCGGCACGCTCGCGCTGATCCTCGCCGGGGCGGCGATTTCGAGCCTCGCCTATGCAGCGGTCTATCTCGCGCTCGACCTCGCGCCCAGTCCGTATGCGACCTACGAGATTCTGACGTGGCTGATGGGGTCGCTCGCCGATCGAAGCTGGCATCATGTCGCGCTCGCCGGACCGTTCATCCTTGCGGGGGCGGCGCTCCTTCTGCTGACCGGGCGCTCACTCGACGCGCTGGCGCTTGGCGAGCGCGCGGCGGCGAGCCTTGGGATCGACGTTGCCCGCGTCCGTCTGCTCGCGCTGTTCGGTACTGCACTGGGCGTCGGTGCGGCGACGGCCGTGGCCGGTTCGGTCGGCTTCGTCGGGCTGATCGCGCCGCACCTCGTCCGCCCACTGGTCGGGCATCGTCCGAGCGCAGTCCTCGTCCCGGCGGCGCTGACCGGCGCGATCATCGTCGTGCTCGCCGACCTCGCGACGCGGGTATTGCGCGGCAGCGCGCAGGGCATCGGTCTTGGCGTGTTCATCAGCCTCGTCGGCGCGCCGTTCTTCCTGTGGCTGGTGCTGCGCACCGCGCGGCGAACCGAATGAGCGACCTTGTCCTGACCGGGGTCGCCGTCGTGCGCGGTCGGCGGACTGTGCTGACCGGCATCGACGCAACCTTCGCTTCCGGGCGGCTGGCGGTCGTCATCGGGCCAAACGGGGCGGGGAAGAGCACATTGCTTGAGGCAGCCGCCGGACTCCTCGCGCCGGTCGCAGGGACGATCACCCTCGGTGGGGTGCCGCTTGCCGTGATCGGTCGCCGAGCGCTCGCCCGCCGTCGCGCGTACCTGCCTCAGCGCGCAGGAGTCGACTGGCCGCTCAGCGTCGAGCGTGTCGTCGCCCTCGGCCTGACTCCGTCGCTGCCCTCATTCGGCGGCCTGCCCTCGGCATTGCAACCAGCGGTCGACCGCGCGCTTGCCGACGCCGACTTGACTGCGCTGCGCGACCGGCCCGCCACCGAAGTGTCGGGCGGGGAGCTTGCGCGGGTGATGCTGGCGCGTGCGGTCGTTGGCGACCCCGAGCTATTGATTATTGACGAGCCAACCGCCGGGCTCGATCCGCGCCACGCGCTCGATGCGTTGCGCCGTCTCCGCGCGCGCGCCGACGCCGGATGTATGGTCATCGCGGCGGTCCATGATGTCGATCTCGCGTTACGCTTTGCCGACGATGTCGTCGCCGTCAAAGAAGGCGGCATCCTGTGGGCAGGACCAATCGGCACCGTCGTCGACGTCGATGCGCTGTGCCGGTTGTATGACGTCGACGTCCGTCTGACACGCGATGACGACGGTCTGAGCGTCCGCTTTACCAGCTGACTGTCTTGCCGTTGTCACGACCTTGCGTCATGTTACGCGCATGGCAATCAAGTGGCGTGCAGCCCTGGCGATCGGCATTGTCGGACTCGTCACGGCGCGTGCCGGGGGCGGGCCCGTGCCGGGTGTCGTCGCCTTCGCGCCAATGGGCTCGGTCGAGCGCGTCGAGCAGATCAAGCTGCGCTTTGCCACACCGATGGTTGCCTTCGGCGATCCGCGACTGCCCGCGCCGGTGGCGGGAACGTGCAGTCAGGGTGCAACGGGGCGCTGGGTCGACGCGCACAGCTATGCGATTGACCTGCCCGCACCGCTCGCGGGCGGGCGACGGTGTTCATACGAACTCGTCGCGGGGTTGAAGGACGCGGGCGGGGCGGGTGTCGGTGGGCAGCGACGCTTCACCTTCGACACCGGCGGCCCGAACGTCCGCGCCACCGTGCCCGATGACGGCAACAGCCAGGTCGAGGAGGACCAGGTCTTCCTCCTCGCGCTCAACGCGGCTGCGACCCCGGCGTCGGTTGCGGCGCGCGCGAGTTGCGTGATCGACGGCGTCGGCGAGGCGGTGCCGCTCGACATCCTGCCCGACGCGACGCGCGCGACGATCGTCGGGCAGGCGAAGCAGGACTATCGCCTGCGCTCGTTCCTCCAGTCGGCAGGCGCGATCGCCCCCGACGCGGGCGAAGCGGCGCAGCCCAAAGCGGTCGTCGTCGCCGCGCAGTGTCGCCGCGCGCTGCCCGCGGGCGGGCGCGTCGCGGTCGTGTGGGGAGCCGGGATCGCCACGGCTGACGGCCTGAAGACACTGCGCCCGCGCCGCCTCGACTTCAAAGTTCGCCCCGCCTTTTCCGCGCGCTTCGAATGCAGCCGCGCCAACCCCGCCGCCGCGTGCTCGCCGATCGAGCCGATGACGGTGCGTTTCACCGGCCAGGTGCCGACAGCGATGGCGCAGGGCGTGAAGCTGATCGATGCCACCGGCAAGTCTCTCGTGGCCGAGCCTATCAAGGCGCATGTTCAGACGGTCGACACGGTTACCTTCAAGGGCCCGTACGCCGAGCGTGCGACCTTCCACATCGACATGCCCGCGACGCTGACCGACGACGCCGGTCGTCCGCTGACCAACGCAGCGCGCTTCCCGCTCGATGTCGCCACCGCCGATGCGCCGCCCTTGGTCAAGTTCGCCGCGGGGTTCGGCATCGTCGAGGCGGCCGAAGGCGGCGTATTGCCGGTCACCGTCCGCGCGGTCGAGGCGAAGATCGCTGGCCTGAAACAAGGCCCGATCGGCGGGCGCGATGTTGTCGTCACTACCGACGCGGGCATCGCCGAATGGCTGCGGACGCTCGACAAGGCGGAGGAGCGAACGCAGGATGAGGAGCCGATCGCCGGGTCCGATCAGAAGCGGTACATCGAGACGACGCGCTCGACCCCGCTGCTCCGCGCCGAGGCC
>JBBRQR010000081.1:0-10275 GCA_038226115.1 Sphingomonadales bacterium
CCGCGCCGCCGAAGCCGAGCAGGACGGCGGCGACAAGCGCCTCGGTCTGCAATCGGTTGCGGTTGGCGATATAGGTCGGAACCGCTGCCTTTGCCGCCGGATTGAACGCATCGGCGAGGTCACCCGACGCGAGGCCCTTGACCTCGCCGACGATGGCGTCGCGGTCGATCTGCGATTTCGGCTGGTCGGCGGCGGGAAGCGACGCCACGATCGTCGCGTCGAGCAATTTGGGTTCGACGAAAGCGAACGCGCCGAGCAGGATCAGCGCCGGCAATACGGTCGCAAGCGCAACGAAGGCACCGTGATAGACCGGGCGCGAGTGCGGGCGGTCGCCGGCGGTTCGCGTCGAAATATCACCCGCATCGAACACGTTTGCGCGGGCACGCGCGACGAAGAACGCAACGACGCCGAGGGCAATGACGACGAGCGCGATCATCGGCAGCGACATTGACGACCCTTGGCGGCAGTTGGCAATGGCGGCGAGCGCGAACGCCCGCCGCCTGAACAGTTATTGACGCAACGCTTACTTCAACCCGGCGGCCTCGAGCGGCGTGAGCGCGGCAGCGGACGCGGCCGACTTGGCACGGACCGCATCGGGAGCCGGGATCAGGCCGATGCGGCTGAGGTAGCCGCCCTTGCCCCAGGTGCTCTCCTTGCTGAACTCGGCGAGATATTCCTTCAAGCCGGGAACGGCGCGGACATGCTGGTTCTTGACGTAAACATACAGCGGGCGCGAACCGGGATACTTGAACGTCGAAATCGTGTCGAAGCCCGGCGCGACACCGTTGACGGCAAATGCCTTCAGCCGGTCCTTATTCTCCTCGACATAGCTGAAGCCGAAAATCCCGAGCGTGCCCGGATTGGCTTCGAGCTTCTGGACGATCAGGTTGGGGTTGTCGCCGGTTTCAACATAGGGACCGTCCTCGCGGACCTTGGTGCAGATCGACTTGAACTTGTCGGCGTTGGGCTTTTCCATCGCCGCAGTGCTGGCATTGAGCTTGCAGGCCGCCGTCATAATCAGCTCGCCCAGCGCATCGCGCGTTCCAGAAATCGACGACGGGCCATAAACGAGGATCGGCGTCGCCGGCAGCTTCGAATTGACGTCGCGCCATGTCTTGGCGGTATTCGGCTTGCCATATGGGGTGGCAGCAATCGCGCGATAGATGTCGGTCGTCGTCAGCTGATAATCCGCCGACTTGCGCGAGGTCGCGAAGACGACGCCGTCGAGGCCGATCTGAACTTCGGTAATCGCCGTGACGCCGTTTGCCGCACAGCCGTTGAACTCACTCAACTTGATCCGGCGCGAGGCATTTTCGATATCGGGGAACTGCGCGCCGACACCGGCGCAGAACAGCTTCATGCCAGCGCCCGTGCCCGTGCCTTCGATGACCGGCGGCTGGAACTTAGGGTTGGTCCGGACGAACTGCTCGGCGACCGCCTTGGCGAACGGAAACACCGTTGTCGAGCCGACTTCGCGGATCTGGGTGCGCGCGGCAGCGGGCGAAGCGGCAAGCCCGATCGCGGCGACGCTGGCGGCAAGAACAATCTTCATCGACATACTGTGTCTCCCCAAACGAGTGCGAGTGCGTTCGGGCACGAAAGTCAGCCCCAATGGCTGACCGCAGTGCCCCGATGAACTCGCCCTAACCATTTCCCGTGAGTCTTCTGTGACAGAACGATTACACTTTGGTGACAGTCACCTCGGTCGGCGCGAGGGGCAGGGTGAAGGAGACGGCACTGCCCTCGCCGGGGTTCGACACGATCTCGAACGTGCCGCGGTGGCGCTCGATGATGTGCTTGACGATCGCGAGGCCCAGCCCGGTGCCGCCCATCGACCGCGACCGGCTGGTGTCGATCCGATAAAAGCGTTCGGTCAGGCGGGGCAGATGTTCGGGCGCGATACCGTCGCCCCGATCGCCGACGGTCACGCGCACCATCGGTTCTGTCCGCGTTCCCGCCGCCTCGATACGCTCGGCATCGACCGTGATGGTGGTTCCCGACCGCCCGTATTTGAGCGCATTCGAAACGAGGTTGTGAAGGACCTGTAGAACCTGATCGCGGTCGGCGACGACCGAAGGCAGTTGATCGGCGACCCGAATCGCCAGTCGCCGCTGGTCGGCGTCGAGGCGCATCGCCAGCGTTCGCCCGACATCGGCGATCAGCGGCGCGACGTCGAGCGCGGCCTGCGGGCGGACGTGCTTGTCGAGCTCGATCCGGCTGAGCGACAGCAGGTCGTCGATCAGCCGCGACATCCGTCCCGCCTCGCGGTGCATGATTTCGAGGAAGCGGTGGCGTGCGGGTTCGTCGTCACTCGCTGGCCCCTGCAGCGTCTCGATGAACCCGAGCAGCGTCGTCACCGGCGTCCGCAGTTCGTGGCTGGCGTTGGCGATAAAGTCGACGCGCATCCGCTCGGTCAGCCGCGCCTGCGTGATGTCGGTGAAGGTCACGAGCAGCCGTACTTCGCCGCCGCCAGCGGGACCGATCGCGGCGGCGCGGACGCGATACGCGCCGTTGTCGCTGCCCAGCCCGGTGACTTCGCGTTCGATCGGGGCCGCAGCGGCGGCGGCGGCGCGGACGGCGTCGAGCACGGCGGGATGGCGCACCACGAGGCGCAGGTCATCGGCCACGACCCGCTCGCCGAACAGTCGCCGCGACCCGCCATTGGCGGCGATGACGCGCAAATCGCCGCCGACGATCAGCGCCGGATCGCCGAGTGCGTCGACGCCGAGCAACGCCCGCGCTTCCTCCGCACCGCGACCGGCGGCGGCGGGCAGGTCGCTGCGATGTGCTTGCATGATCCCCATTTCAGGATCGTAACCGAGAAATGTGACAGTTGCGGCGAGGAGGCAAAGAATCGCAATAACGCCAGCGCCATAGCCCGCCGCCAGCGCCGCCGCGACCAACAGCGCAGCCGTCAGCCGCATGTCAGCGCGCCAACCCGGAGATTGCCGCGTCGAGTCCGGCGAAATCGTCGATGACGGCGTCGGCCCCGAGTTCGTGCACCGGGCGGTCGGCAAAGCCGAAGGCGCAGACGATCACCGGCACCCCCGCCGCCCGCGCGGTGTCGACGTCGACGCTGGTGTCGCCGACGAACACCGTCGTCGCCGGATCGCCCGCCGCCGCCGCGATCGTCGCCAGCAGCGGCGCCGGATCGGGCTTGCGGACGGGAAGCGAATCGCCCCCGAGATTCGCCGCAAACCGCTCCGTCCACCCGAGCGTGGCGATCAGCGCCCGGCTCAGCGCCACGGCTTTGTTGGTACAAATCGCCAGTGTCGTCCCGCGTGCTGCCAGCCGGTCGAGCGCCGCCTCGCACCCCGGATACGGGCGGGTGCCGTCGGCGATATGCGCGGCGTAATAGTCGAGGAGGATGGGAAACGCCCGGTCGAGCGTTGCCGGATCGCTCCCGCCCGACAGCGCCAGCCCCCGGTCGATCAGCGCGCGCGCACCGTGGCCGATCAGGTGACGGACAATCGCCGGATCGACCGGCGGCCGCCCGACCGCGACGAGCGCGACGTTGAGCGCGGCGCTCAGATCGGGAGCCGAATCGACGAGCGTCCCGTCAAGGTCGAAGACGATGGTGCGGGGCCAGTTCATGCCCGCCGCATGGCCCGCCTCGGCTGGAAAAGGCAAGGCCGATGTGGCACGGCGGCACGCATGGTCCCTCCCCTGCCCCACGCCAACCGCCCGATCGCCGTGATCGTCCTTGCCGCCGGGCAAGGGACGCGGATGAAGAGCGACCGCCACAAGGTTCTCCACCCCGTTGCCGGGCGGGCGATGCTCCTCCACCTCCTCGCCAGCGTCGACGCGCTCGCCCCGGCGGAGATCGTCGTCGTCGTCGGGGCGCGGCGTGAGCAGGTCGCCGCCGCCGTCGCCGGGCGCGCCACCGTCGCGCTGCAGGCCGAGCAGCATGGCACGGCGCACGCGGTGCTCGCGGCCAAGGACGCACTGGCGGGGTTCGACGGCGACATCCTTATCCTGTTCGGCGACGCGCCGCTGGTCGAGACGGCGACGATGCAGCGGTTGCTCAACGCCCTCACCCCCGACACCGGCGTCGCTGTTCTCGGCTTCCGCCCGCCCGATGCCGGAGCCTATGGCCGGATTATCGCCGACGCTGCCGGGACGATCGCCAAGATGGTCGAATTCAAGGACGCCTCCCCCGCCGAACGCGCGATCGATCTGTGCAACGCGGGGGCGCTCGCCGCGCGCGCCGCCGATCTGTGGCCGCTTCTCGCCCGCGTCGGCAACGCCAATGCGGCGGGCGAATACTACCTGCCCGATATCGTTGCCCTCGCCGACCGTCCGGGCCGCGTCGTCGAGACCGACGCCGCCGAGGTCGCCGGGGTCAACAGCCGCGCCGAACTCGCCGCCGTCGAGGCCGCGTGGCAGGCGCGCACCCGCACGGCGATGATGGCGGCGGGCGTCACTCTCATCGCCCCCGACACCGTCTGGTTCGCCCATGACACCGTCGTCGGGCGCGACGTCACGATCGAACCCAACGTCGTCTTCGGCCCCGGCGTGCGCGTCGCCGACGGCGCCACGATCCACGCCTTCAGCCACTTGAGCGGCGCGACCGTCGGCGCACACGCAAGCGTCGGCCCGTTCGCCCGCCTCCGCCCCGGAGCCGACCTCGGCGAAGGCGTGAAGGTCGGCAACTTCGTCGAGATCAAGGCGACGACGCTCGGCGCAGGCGCGAAGGTCAGCCACCTGACCTACCTCGGCGACGCGAGCGTCGGCGCGGACGCCAACATCGGCGCGGGAACGATCACCTGCAATTACGATGGCTATTTCAAATATCGCACGACGATCGGCGCAGGCGCGTTCATCGGCTCGAACAGCGCCCTCGTTGCCCCCGTCACGATCGGCGACGGCGCGATCGTCGCGGCGGGCAGCGTCATCACCAGTGACGTCGCAGCGGGCGCACTGGCGCTGGGACGCGGCGCGCAGACGGCGAAGGCGGGCTGGGCAACGCGCTTTGCGGCGGCGATGACGGCGCGGAAGGCGGCACGCAGTTAGCGATCGCGCTTGGCTGCGCAACAACCTCCGGTTACGACAGCCAAATTGCGGCAAGCGGGGGCGCGAATTGGCCGATCTCTTCGTATCGTACAAATCGGAGGACCGGGCCCGGGTCGCACTGTTGGTGGCGGCGCTCGAAGCCGATGGTTTCGACCTGTGGTGGGACGCACATCTTGGCGGCGGCACGGCGTGGCGTGAAGCGATCGAACGCGAACTGAATGCCGCCCGATGCGTCCTTGTCGTGTGGAGCGCCCGCTCCGTCGGACCCGATGGCAGTTTCGTGCGCGACGAGGCGAGCCGGGCGTTGCGGCGTGGCGTCTATCTGCCGATCCGGATCGACGCGATCGACCCCCCACTGGGCTTCGGCGAGACTCAGGCACTGCCCCTTATCGGATGGACCGGCGACCGCCGCGACCCGCGCTACCTCGCGATACGCGCCGCGGCGCAGGCACTGATGGCCGGCGCGCTGCCGCCCCCGCGAATGACGGCACCCGTCCGGCGCGGCGTCGACCGTCGCCTGGTCATCGGCGGCGGCGCGGTGGTCGCGGCTATTGCCGGGGCCGGCGGCTGGTGGGCGCTGCACCGCTCGGCAAGCGCCGCGTCCGACAGCGTCGCGGTGCTGCCGTTCGCCAATCTTAGCGGCGACCCGGCGCAAGCGTATTTCTCCGATGGGATCGCTGAAGAACTGCGGAGCGCACTCGCGCGGATCGTCCGCTTGAAAGTCGCGGCGCGAACGTCGTCCGAGATTATGCGAGACGTCGACGCGCCGACGGCGGCAGCGAAGCTCGGCGTCGCCCACATCGTCACCGGCAGCGTTCGCCGCGCGGGAGACACGATCCGGGTCAGCGCGCAGCTGATCGACGGCATCAGCGGCTTGACGCGTTGGTCGGACAGCTACGACCGCGCTGCCGGTGATGTGCTCGCGATAGAAACCGGGATTGCCGAGAATGTCGCCAACGCCCTCAACATCGCGCTGGGACGTGCAGAGAAAGCACTGCTGTCGGCAGGTGGGACGACCAACGCGATCGCGCACGACGCCTATCTGCGCGGCGCGGCGTCCGAAGCCGCGCAAAAGCCTTATGACGCGCTTCCGGAATATGCTGCCGCCGTCGCCGCCGATCCCAATTACGCCCTCGCCCTCGCCGGCCACGCGAGTATCACCTGCTGGATCGCGATCGAATTCACCTCACGACCCGAGAGTGCGCTCGTCCAGGCGGCCGCCGAAGCCAGGCGCGCCGTCGCGCTCGCCCCTGGGCTGGGCCGGCCGTATGGCGTCCTCGGCTTTATCCTGTTTACGCAACTCGACTTTCGCGGCGCCACGACTGCCTTCGACACGGCCATCCGCCTCGCCCCCGACGACTCCTTCCTGCTTGGCCGCTATTCGATCTACCTTAACGGGATCGGGCGCAGCGCCGACGCCCTTCGCCTGATCGATCGCGCGCAACGCCTCGACCCACTGCGGGCCAACAACCTGCTGCTGCGCGGCTGGTCGCTGTATTCGGCGGGCCGTTTCGTCGAGGCCGTCGCGGTGTTGCAGCACGCCGTCGCCCGCCTGCCCGACGACATCGAGGGGCAGTCTTTCCTGTCGCTCGCCCTGATCGCTGCCCGACGGCCCGCCGATGGGTTGGCTATCGCGCTGACGCTCAAGCCCGGAATTGGATTTCGCGAGGTCGCCGAAGCAATTGCCCGCTTCCAGCTCGGCGACCGGGCAGGCAGCGATCGCGCGCTCGAGCAGTTGAAGGCGATCGACAACGACAGTTACGAAGTCGCCGAGGTGCATGCACAACGCGGCGAGATCGAGCCCGCTTTCGCTGCCCTAACGGCCGCCGTCGCCAATCGCGAAGCCGGCATCGCCCAGGTGAAGGGTGATCCGCTGTTGCGTCCGCTTCACAGCGATCCTCGCTTCGCCGCTCTCGCTCGCAAGATCGGTTATCTTTAATGTCGTGAGGCTTGCGATCGCGCAGCGCGGGCAGCAGAAACGATCCCTGTCCTAGAGCCGCCGTCTCGACCTGCCGATAGGCGCGACGCGGTGAAGGCGGCGGCGGGGCGGAGCGACGCCGGGACCCGGCGAGCGCTGCTGTCAGGGCGAAAGTTGGTGCTGTCCTACAGGCATCGGTTCGCGTTATGCTCGCAGCGATGACGACGAACCGCCCTGCCCTTTCCTATACCCTATGTTCCCGTCCCGCGATGTTTTTCACCGATATGGTACACAGCCGGTCCTGACGTGGGGCGACTTTCATCAACTTCCGCGCGGGCGCGCAGCAAATTTGGTTCATTGTCGGCAGGCCCGAGCGCCGCTATCGACGCGCCATGACACGCGAAGGACGACACTGAATGTGCGGCATCATCGGCATTCTTGGGCACGGCAACGTCGCAACGCGCCTGCTCGACGGGTTGAAGCGGCTCGAATATCGCGGCTACGACTCGGCCGGGATCGCGACCGTCCATGACGGCTTCATCGACCGGCGGCGCGCGGCGGGGAAGCTGGCCAACCTCGCGGCGCGGCTCGCCGACGATCCCCTGCCCGGCCACACCGGCATCGCCCACACGCGCTGGGCGACGCACGGCGGGCCGACCGAGGACAATGCCCATCCGCACATCGTCGGCGACGTATCGGTCGTCCACAACGGCATCATCGAGAACTTCAAGCCATTGCGCGACGAGCTGATCGCCGAGGGGCGGACTTTCCTCAGCCAGACCGATACCGAGGTCGTCGCCCATCTGATCGACCGCGCGCTGAAGGGCGGCCTGTCGCCGCGCGATGCCGTCGCCGCGGTCCTGCCCCGCCTTCACGGTGCGTTCGCGCTCGCGGTGCTGTTCAAAAGCGACCCCGACCTGCTGATCGCCGCTCGCCTTGGTGCGCCGCTGACGGTCGGCTACGGCGACGGCGAGAATTATCTCGGTTCCGACGCCCACGCGCTCGCTCCCCTGACCCGCCGCATCGCGTATCTCGACGAGGGCGATTGGGCGGCGGTGAGCCGGGGCGGCATCGAGATTTATGACAAGACCAACGCGCGGGTCGACCGCCCGATCGTCGATTCGGGCGAGACGGTCGAGGTCATCGACAAGGGCAACTACCCGCACTTCATGCTCAAGGAGATCTACGAGCAGCCGGTCGTCGTCGCCCAGACGCTCCGCAGCTACCTCCAGCGCGTCGACGAGCGGGTAACGCTGCCGATCCCCGACTTCGACCTCGGCGCGATCAAGCGGCTGACGATCGTCGCGTGCGGCACGAGTTATTACGCCGGGATGGTCGCCAAATATTGGTTCGAGCAGTTCGCCCGGATCGCCGTCGACTTGGACGTCGCGAGCGAGTTCCGCTACCGCGCGCCGGTGATGGAGTCGGGCGGGTTGGCGCTATTCATCAGCCAGTCGGGCGAGACCGCCGACACGTTGGCCGCGCTCCAGCACGCGCGCGCCGAAGGGCAGAAGATCGCCGTCGTCGTCAACGTGCCCACGAGCACGATGGCGCGCGAGGCCGACCTGTTGCTGCCGACGCACGCCGGTCCCGAGATCGGCGTCGCATCGACCAAGGCATTCACCTGCCAACTGGCGGTGCTCGCGGCGCTCGCGGCGAATTTTGCCCGCGCCCGTGGACGACTGAGCGCCGACGAGGAGCGGCTGATCGTCGGCCATCTCGCCGAAGCGCCAGCCTCGATGAACGCAGCCCTCGCCTATGACGATGCCATCGCCGAGGTTGCGAGGATCGTCGCCCCGGCGCGCGACGTGCTGTATCTTGGGCGCGGAACCGACTATCCGCTGGCCCTCGAAGGCGCGCTTAAGCTGAAGGAAATCAGCTATATCCATGCCGAAGGTTATGCAGCGGGTGAGATGAAGCACGGCCCGATCGCGCTGATCGACGACCTTGTCCCCGTCATCGTCATCGCCCCGTCGGGACCGCTGTTCGACAAGACGGTGTCGAATATGCAGGAGGTCCGCGCGCGCGGCGGCAAGGTCATCCTCATCAGTGACGCCGAAGGCATCGCTGCCGCCGGTGACGGCTGCGTCGCCACGATCACGATGCCGCGTGTCCACCCGCTGATCGCGCCGCTGGTCTACGCCGTCTCGGTCCAGCTGCTCGCGTATCACGTCGCCGTCATCAAAGGCACCGATGTCGATCAGCCACGCAACTTGGCCAAATCGGTAACGGTCGAATAACCTAGACCGCGTTCAGCACCGCCATGTCGTCGCCCGACAGCACGAGCGACGCCGCCGCAAGGTTCTCGCGCAGGTGGGCCAGCGACGACGTGCCGGGGATCAGCAGGATGTTCGGCGACCGCGCCAGCAGCCACGCCAGCGCAATCTGGAGCGGGGTCGCCGCGCGCCCGGTCGCCACCGTGCTCAGCGCCGCCGACTGGAGCGGACTGAACCCGCCGAGCGGGAAGTATGGGACATAGGCGATCCCGGCGGCAGCAAGGTCGTCGATCAGCGCGTCGTCGCCGCGATGGGCAATGTTGTACAGGTTCTGGACGCAGGCGACGGCGACGATGCCACGCGCTTCGGCGACTTGCGTCGGGGTAACGTTGCTCAAGCCGATATGGCCGATCGCGCCCTTTGCCTGCAACGCTGCAAGCACATCGACCCGCGCCGCGATCGATCCTTCGCTGGGCATCATGCCGCCGCCCATAATCCGCAGGTTGACGACCTCGATGACGTCGCGGTCGAGGTTGCGGCGATTGTCGTCGACGGCGGCGATCAGTTCGGCGGGTGACTGGGCCGGGTTCCACGACGCGTCGTCGCCGCGCACCGCGCCGACCTTGGTGACGATGACGAGGTCGTCGGGGTACGGGTGTAGCGCCTCGCGGAGGATCGCATTGGTGACGAACGGCCCGTAATAGTCCGACGTGTCGATGTGGTTGACGCCGCTTGCAACGGCCTCGCGCAGGACGGCGACGGCGGCGGCACGGTCTTTCGGCGGGCCGAACACATGCGGCCCAGCAAGCTGCATCGCGCCGTAGCCCATGCGGCGTACGACGCGATTACCGAGGCTATAGGTTCCGGCGGATTCGATGGCGGTCATAGTGTTCCTTCGCGGCTCGGGCCTTCAGGAAATCGGAACCCCGGCACCTATTTCGCCGGCGGCACCGTTCCCTTCATCCCCCGCCACAGCGCCTTGTTGAAGGCATCGGTGTCGAGCTTGTCTTCACCCGAAAAGTCCTGCCCCGCCGTTGCCGCCGACCACCATGCGGCGGTCCGCTCCGGGGCCAAGGTCGTCGGGCGGGCGGCGGCAGCGCGAACCGCTGGCTTCGGCAAGTCGGTCGC
>JBBRQR010000082.1:0-10155 GCA_038226115.1 Sphingomonadales bacterium
ACATGAGCTCGGCGACGCTGATGTTCGTTCTCGACCGCATTCTGAAGGGCGTCGGCACCACCGTCGACCGCGCTACCGACGGCTTCGGCGTCGCTTTCGGGCCGGGGCTGGCGGCTGAAAGCTTTCGCTTCCGGACGGTCTAGTGCGCTCCTTCGCCAACCGCTCGCCCGAAAGCGAGATGATGGACGGGGCAAAGGTGACACCGGCCGAGTTCGCCGCGTGTCTGAAGGACCTGGCCGCCGTCAACACCGTCACTCGCGCGCGCCAGCCGACGTTGCGCTGGCTCGACGATGCCTGCCTCGCGATGGCCCCGGGAACCGCCTTCACCCTGCTCGACGTCGGTTACGGCGAGGGCGACATGCTCCGCGCGGTCCACGATTGGGCGACGGCGAAGGGGCTGCGTCCCCGCCTGATCGGCGTCGACCTCAACCCGCGCAGCGAACCGGCGGCGCGGGCAGCAACTAACCCGGCGCGCGGCATCGACTTTCGCACCGGCGACGTCTTCGCCTTCGACGCCGCCGAGCCGGTCGACTTCATCATCAGCAGCCTCGTCACTCATCACCTCGACGACCGGCAGATCGGCCAGTTCTTGATGTGGATGGAGGATCGTGCCGTTCGCGGCTGGTTCGTCAACGACTTGCGGCGGTCGGCGATCGCCTTTTACGGCTTCACCGCGCTGGCCAAGGTCATGCGCTGGCACCGCTTCGTCTGCCATGACGGCCCGGTGTCGGTCGCGCGCAGCTTCATCGCCAGCGAGTGGGAGCGCGCGCTGGCCAATGCTGGCGTCACCGATGCGACGGTGGCGAAGGTCTTCCCATTCCGCCTGATCGTCGCGCGGCTCAAGCGGACGGCGTGGTAGCCGAAACCGTCATTGCCGGCGGCGGGCTGGCTGGAGCGGCGGCGGCGACCTTGCTCGCGCGCGGCGGGCAACGCTCGTTGCTCCTTGAACGGACGAGCGGCCCGCACGACAAGGTCTGCGGTGACTTCGTGTCGACCGAGGCGCAGGCGCATCTCGCTGCGCTGGGGTTCGACACGAGCGGCCTTGGCGGCGTGACGATCGACCGAGTGCGGCTGGTCACGGGGATGCAGCGTGTCGAGGCGCACCTGCCCTTCACCGCCCTCGGTCTGACCCGCCGCCGCCTCGACGCGGCGCTGCTCGACCATGCGGCGGCGAGTGGCGTCGGCGTCGCCCGCGGCGTAACCGTCCGCCAAATCGACGGCGCAAGGCTGGCGACGAGCGACGGCGAACTCGCCCCGGAGACGCTGCTGCTGGCCACCGGCAAGGCCGACGTTCGGGGGGCCAAGCGCGCAACTGAGGGCAGCCTCGACCATCTGATCGGCTTCAAGCAATACTTCCGTCCGCCGCCCGCAACGCTCGCCACCCTTGCCGGGGTGATCGAGATCGTCCTGTTCGACGGCGGCTATGCTGGGGTTCAGTGCGTCGAGGAGGGCATGGTCAACCTGTGCCTGCTCGTCGACCGGCGGCGGTTCGATGCGGCGGGGGGCGATGTTGTCGCCGACCTGATCGCGACGGTGCCGCGCCTCACCCGCTTGCTTGGCGACTCGCCCCCGCTCCTCCCCCGCCCGCTGACGATCAGCGGGGTGCCGTATGGCTTCGTCCATCGCGGCGACGGCGGAATGGACGGAGATCGGGCTTACCGCCTCGGTGACCAGGCGGGGGTGATTCCGTCGTTTACCGGCGACGGGATGTCGATTGCCCTCCACAGCGCGCGGCTGGCGGCGGGCGCCGTCCTCGCGGGTGCTTCGCCATCCGCGTATCACGCCGCCTTCCGGCGCGATGTCGGGCGCCAGATCGGGCGAGCGACGATGCTCCAGCGCGTCGGCGAGACGCACGTCGGGCGAGGCCTGCTCGTCGCCGGGATCGGGGTGATGCCCTCGCTTCTCCGCTGGGCGGCGACGGCGACGCGGGTGCCGGCAGCGGCGCTACGGCGGACGGGATTGGTTCTCGTCTAACCGTTGCGGTTGCAAGCCTGAGCTGACGAAGTCAGCTGCTCCCGCGAAACCTCACCCGAGGCGAGGGTAAATCAGTATGATGGGCGCGACACAGTGTGAGCTTCCGAATAACCTATTAGGCTCTTTCGTGCTTTCCCTTGTGCAAATGTAGCGCCTTCGTCGCAGCTCTCCCGCCCGAAGCGTCCCCCGCCCTATCCCCCCGCCCGCCAATCCGCCATGATCGTCACAGACACCGGGGAGACGAACACGATGGCGACGACGGCAGCGACCCCCCACCCCGCCCGTGCCCGCCTCGACCGGGCGGCGTGGAGCTGGGCGCTGTTTCAGGGGGCACGCGATCCGTATGTCGTCCTCATCATGATCTACGTCTTCGCGCCGTATTTCGTCCGCGATGTCGTCGGCGATCCGGTTAAAGGGCAGATCCTTGTCGCGGCAGCGCAGAAATACGCCGGGTGGCTGGTGCTGCTGACGGTGCCGTTGCTCGGCGCGGCGATCGACCGGACGGGGCCGCGCAAGTCGTGGCTCGCGGCGACGGTGGCGATCATGGTGCCGGCAATCGCGGCGCTGTGGTGGGTGACGCCGACCGGCCCGCTCGGCATCGGCGCTGCAGTCGCGATCCTCGCGGCAATCTCGCTCGCGATCGCGTGGTCGGACATGCTCCACAATGCGCTGCTGCTGCCCGCCGCCGGGATGGCACGCGCCGGGGCGGCGTCGGGAGCGGCACTGGCGTTGGTCAACGCGCTATCGGTCGTCAGCCTCGCTTTCGTCGTCTGGGCGTTCGCGCTGCCGGGCAAGGTCGCGTGGGGGTTCATCCCCGCGCACCCGCTGTTCGGGTTGGATCCGGCGCTGCACGAACCCGACCGGATTGTCGCGCCGATCGCCGCCGGGCTGATGCTGATCGGCTCGATCCCGCTGTTCGCGTTCGTCCCCGATGTCGCCGCCACCGGCACGCGGTTGGGGGCGGCGATCCGCGCCGGAGCAGGCGACCTGATCGCGCTGATGCGTGAAGCACGCGGGCACGGCACTGCGCTGTTGTACCTTGGTAGCGTATTGCTGTTCACCGACGGGCTGACGGGAATCCTCATCTTTACCGGGGTCTACGCCGCCGGAGCTATGGGATGGGGCAGCCTCGAACTGCTCGCCTACGGGCTGATCCTGTCGTGCTTCTCGGTCGTCGGCGGCATCCTTGCCGGGGTGCTCGACCAAACGATCGGGCCGAAGCGCGCGCTGATGCTCGAGCTCGTCGGCGTCGTCGTATCGCAACTGCTGTCGCTCGGGCAGACGAAGTCGCTGTTGTTCTTCCAGCCCTATGACGCGAGCGCGCACGCGCCGCTGTGGGCGGGGCCGATCTTCCACACCGCGCCCGATATTGGCCTGCTCGTGTGTGGCTTCCTCGGCGCGGTCAGCGTGACAGCCGCCTACGCCTCGCGGCGAACGATGCTGACGCGCGTCGTTCCACCCGACCGGATCGGCGTGTTCTTCGGCCTGTTCGCGATCGCGGGGACGGCGACGAGCTGGCTTGCGCCGATGCTCGTTGAAATCGCGACGTCAGTCACGCAGTCGCAACGCGCCGGTTTGCTGCCGGTGTCCGGGCTCGTGGTGGTCGGGCTGATAATGTTGACGTTCGTGAAGGGCGGGGGGAAGTTGGCGCGATAAGACGCCTAGCCGATGCTCTCGCTCGCGCTCACACCCCACAGCTGCGCGCGCAGCATATAGCCTGACTTGCCGCTGCGATCGACGCGGCACCACGCATCGCTGCACAGGATGACGCGGACAATCGCCCCGGGAGCGATCCGCCAGACGGCGCGGGCGGCGATGTCGGGAGTGCCGAACATCGTTCGCTCGGTGCCCGTGACGACGGCGGTACGGTTGCCGCTGATGAGCTGCTTGTTCATCCAGCCGATCGACCCGCCGATGTCGCGGACCTGCCGCCAGATGCCGTATTCGCGGACGATTTCAACCGGGAGCCCCTTGCGCGTGTAGACCCATTCGATCGGATAGCGGTCGCCGGGGCCGGTGCGGAGAAACGCCTTGTCGGACTTCAGGCTGACGAAACGCGGCACCGGCAGCCCCGACAGACCGTCGGTCGCGTCCTTGTCGATCGCGGCCGGACGGGCGGCAGGCGTGGCGACGGAAAGGGCGAGGAGCAGACCGAGCATGCGGCCCTATAGACGATGCCGACGCCGCTGTCGCTCACCGGCAGATGGTCGAGGAAAGATTTGACGCCCTCCCCCGCCCCATCTAGCCGTGATCTCATGTCGACCAAGCGCCCCAAGGTCATTGTCACCCGCCGCCTGCCGCAGGCAGTCGAGACGCGGATGGCCGAACTGTTCGATGTCGAGCTGAACTTTACCGACACCGCGATGGATGCCGCCGCGCTGGCCGATGCCTTTGCCCGCGCCGATGTTATCGTCCCGACCGTGACCGATGCGCTGACGGCCGAGGTCATCGCCGCCGCCGGGCCGCACCTGAAACTGCTCGCCAATTTCGGCACCGGCGTCGACCATATCGACCTCGCCGCCGCGCGGGCGAAAGACCTCGTCGTCACGAATACGCCGGGGGTGCTGACCGACGACACCGCCGACATGGTCATGGCGCTGATCCTCGGCGTCGCGCGACGGATCGGCGAGGGGGAGAAATTGCTCCGCGCCGGGGACTGGCGCGGCTGGTCGCCGACGGGAATGCTCGGCCACCGCGTTACCGGCAAGCGCCTCGGCATCGTCGGCATGGGTCGCATCGGCCAGGCGGTGGCGGTGCGTGCGCGGGCCTTCGGCTGTTCGATCCATTATCATAACCGCCACCGTCTGCCCGCCGCTGCCGAGGCGGCAATCGAGGCGACATATTGGCCGACGCTGGAGGCGATGCTGGCGCGGGTCGATCTGGTGTCGTTGAACTGCCCGCTGACGCCCGAGACGCACCATCTGATCGACGACGCCGCGCTGCGGT
Source organism: Sphingomonadales bacterium (assembly GCA_038226115.1). Lineage (GTDB taxonomy): Bacteria > Pseudomonadota > Alphaproteobacteria > Sphingomonadales > Sphingomonadaceae > Polymorphobacter_B. Next base: position 4,921 of record JBBRQR010000082.1, read on the forward strand.
TGATGCAGCGCCATGTCTATCTGGTAAACGTCGCACGCGGCGGAGTGGTCGACGAGGCAGCGCTCGTCGCCTGCCTCGCGCGCGGCGGCATCGCGGGCGCGGGGCTCGACGTGTTCGAGCGCGAACCGGTGATCGACGCAGCACTGTTGGCGATGCCCAATGTCGCGCTCGTCCCGCATCTGGGGTCGGCAACATTCGAGGGTCGTCTCGACATGGGCGAGAAAGTTATCGCCAACATCCGGTCGTGGTCCGATGGTCACCGCCCGCCCGATCAGGTGCTGGAGGGGTGGGCGTGATCGCTCACCCGCCGTTAACGGAACGGGGCCGACAACGGATCGTTGTAACGCTAACGAAACCTTGGAAAGGACTCCGCATGAATCGCCTCCCGCTTATTCTGGCCGCCGCTGCCGCGCTCGGCACGTCGGCGTGCACGACCGACCAATATGGCGACCGCCATCTTAGCGGTGTCGGCAAGGGTGCCGCGATCGGTGCCGCCGGCGGGGCGATTGTCGGCGCGCTGACCGGTAACCCGCTCGCCGGTGCCGCCATCGGTGCAGCGGCCGGGGCCGTTGTCGGCATCGTTGCTGACGACCACAACCGTTACGAAGACCGCAATGGTCGGCGTTATTATTACGAGAACGACAATCGCCGCTATCACTACAACAACAACAGCCGCGTTTACGATCCGTATTGATGAATGGCTGACTGCCGCGACCGGTGCCGACAGCGCCGGTCGCGGCTTTTAACGCGCGTCGGCGAGGGCGATTGTCGCCGGAGCAGTCGTGCGGCAGCTGACCGCCATTACCGGCGCGTCGGCCTCGGCAAGGCGGGTCAGAACGTCTCCGGCGGCGGCATTGCACGCGGCAACGGTGACGTAGCGTGCGGGGAGCACCCGGATCGTCTGGCACTGATCACCAGCGTCGCTGCAACCAAGCAGGGTCATTGCGATCAGTAAGGGCGACATCGAAACTCTCCTCACACCAGCGGCAAACTCGCTTCGTCGTCGATAAACGTCGCTTGGCCGCCATCGTTCCACGTCGATGCTGTCGATAATTACGTTTCGCGGGCGCTTTTCGATGCATGCGATTGAGCGTTGCCCCTATGCTGTTACGATGCCATGCGATCACGGTGGGGCCGGAGACGAACGAATGAAGCGCATGACCATATTCTTGGCCCTCGCTGTGATGGGGGCGTCGTCGGCGGGAGCGCAATCGATGCTCAAGCCGCCGCCGACCGATACCAGCCTGCCGCGACAGAAGATCGTCACCGTCTATGGTACCGACCAATGCCCCAAGCAGGTCGACCCCGATGAAATCATCATCTGCGTCCATAAGAAGGATGAGGATCGCTACCGCATTCCGCCGTCGGTGCGCGTCGACACCAAGCCTGACGGTGCGTTTGAGGGATCGAACCGCAAGGCGTTGCTCGGCGATGCAAGCGGCGGCGCTGGCGGTGGTATCGGCTCGTGCTCGGCGGTTGGCGCGGGGGGCGGCACCGGCTGCAACCAGGCGACGCAAGACCAATATCGCGCTGCGCGCAAGGCGGGCGAAGTCCAGTCGATTTTGCCACAGATCACCAAGCCATAGCGGCTTGCACATAACAAGCATGCACATTATCTCTTGTGCATGGCAATCGATTCCTTCGCATTCCTGCTTGGCGACGCCAGCCGTCTGATCCGCCGCCGTTTCGACGTGCGGGCACGTGCGCTTGGCGTTAGCCGCGCGCAGTGGCAGGTGCTTTTCGCGCTGTCACGGAACGAGGGGATCAATCAGACCGGCCTCGCCGACTGGCTCGAGGTCGAGACGATCACTCTGTGCCGCATGGTCGATCGCCTTGCCGACGCAGGGCTCGTCGAACGCCGTCCCGATCCGACCGACCGGCGCGCGTGGCGGCTTTATTTGACGCAAGCTGCGCACCCGCTCCTCGACCAGCTCAAGACGTTAGGCGATGCGGTCGTTGCCGAGGCGGTCGGGACGATCGATCCCGACGACCTCGCAACGACGCTTGCCGTACTGACGGCGGTCAGGACCAATCTGTCGAGCCGTGAACCGGCGCGAAAAAAGGCGATAGCGTGATGCACGACATGGTTGGACGCGACGTCGTCGCCCCGCCCCGCTCGCTGTGGGCGCGCGCGCGTCGCCCGGTGCTGATGCTGGCGGTACCGCTGCTTCTGGTTGCGGCGGGGGCCTATTATCTGCTCACCGCCGGACGCTCGGTGTCGACCGACAACGCCTATGTCGCGCAGGACAAGGTGTCGATCAGCAGCGACGTCACCGGGCGCGTGGTGACGGTCAGCGTCCGCGAAAGCGAAAGCGTCAAACGCGGGCAGGTGTTGTTCACCCTCGATCCCGAACCGTTCAGCATCGCACTCGAACAGGCCGACGCCAACCTCGCCAACGCCCGCGCGCAGGTGTCGGGGATGCGCTCGACCTTTTCCGGCAAGGGAGCCGACGTCGCCGGCAAGCGCGAGGCCGTCAGCTATGCTGCGATCGACCTCAAGCGCCAGCAGGACCTGATGAAGGACGGCTTTACGACGCGCGCACGGTTGCAGCAGGCCGAACACACGTTGAGCGAGGCGCGGACCGAACTCGGCTCGGCGCAGTCGAGCGAAGCAAATGTGGCGGCGATGCTCGGCGGCGCCCCCGCCGGACCGATCGACCGCCATCCGCTCGTCCTTGCGGCATTGGCGGCACACGACAAAGCGGCGCTCGACCTGCGCCGGACGACCGTCCGCGCGCCGGCCGACGGCCTTGCGAGTCAGACAATGAAAGTCCAGCCCGGCCAGATCGTTGCGCTCGGCATCCCGACAATGAGCCTGTTGATCAGCAACCACGACTGGGTCGACGCAAATTTCAAGGAGACCGACCTCGATCATATGCGCGTCGGCCAGACGGCAACGGTCGCGCTCGACGCCTATCCGGGCAAGCCGCTGACCGGCCACGTCGCGAGCATCGGCGGCGGCACGGGCAGCGAATTCTCGGTCCTCCCCGCGCAGAACGCGACCGGCAACTGGGTCAAGGTCGTCCAGCGCGTCCCCGTCCGCATCGTGATCGACGACCATCGCGGGCTGCCACCGATTGCGGGACTTAGCGCGCGCGTGACGGTCGATCTGCAGGCGAAGTAAATTGGCATCGGCGGCCCTTCCCCTCACCGGACCGGTGGCCAAGACCGTCAATCCGGCGCTGGTGACATGGGTCGTCATGCTCGCGAGTTTCATCACCGTCCTCGATTCGACGATCGCCAACGTCGCGCTGCCGCACATGGCCGCCAGCCTCGGCGCAGCGTCGGATACGGTGACGTGGGTGCTGACCTCGTACATCGTAGCCGCCGCGATCGCGACGCCGCTGACGGCATGGGCCGGGGGCAAGGTCGGACGCAAGCGGTTGTTCGTGTTCGCCATCGCCGGATTTACCGGCGCGTCGGTCCTGTGCGGCTTCGCCCAGTCGCTTGGGGAAATGGTCTTTTTTCGTCTGCTCCAGGGGACTTCGGGAGCGTTTCTCATCCCGCTCGGGCAGGCGTTCATCCTCGATGCATGGCCCAAGGCGAAGCACGGACAGGCGATGGCGCTGTGGGGCGTCGGCATCATGGTCGGTCCGGTGATGGGGCCGGTGCTCGGCGGCTGGCTGACCGATAATTACGACTGGCGCTGGGTGTTTTTCGTCAACGTGCCGTTCGGGTTGCTTGCCTTTTTCGGTGCGCTCGCGGTGCTCCCGGCGACGGTCGACGTCCGGCGGCGGTTCGATGCGTTCGGCTTTGTCGCGCTCGGCGTCGCGTTGGGGGCGTTGCAACTGATGCTCGACCGGGGTCAGCAGCTCGACTGGTTTTCGTCGCGCGAGGTTGTTCTCGAAGCGGCAACGGCGGTCGCGGGCTTCTGGGTTTTCGGCGTCCACATCGCGACGGCGCGCGAGCCGATCTTGCCGCTCGCGCTGCTACGTGATCGCAATATCATGACCGGCTTCGTCTTCATCTTTCTTGTCGGAATGCTGCAAGTGGCGGTCAGCGCGCTGCTGCCGCCGATGCTCGAACAGCTGTACGGCTATCCCGTCGTCACCGCCGGGTTGACGATGGCTCCGCGCGGGGTCGGGACGATGGCAGGGATGCTGATTGTCGGGCGGTTGATCGGCAAGGTCGATGCGCGGGTAATGATGTTGTTCGGCATGGTGCTCATCGCCGGGTCGATGGCGGCGATGACCGGCTTCTCGCCGGTGATGGGGCGCGGGCCGTTCCTGTGGACCGGGCTGATCCAGGGGTTCGGCGTCGGCTTCGTCTTCGTCCCGCTCAACACGCTCGCCTTTGCCACCGTCGCGCCGATGCTGCGGACCGAGGCGTCGAGCTTTTACAGCCTGCTGCGCAACCTTGGTGGCGCGGTCGGAGTCAGCCTGTCGGTCGGCGTTATCGCCCGCCAATCGCAGATCGCCCATGCCGACCTTGCCGCCGCCGTCACGCCGTTCGCCGTGCCGGGGGCCGATCCGAATATCGCTCGGGCGATGGGGGCAACGGGCGACACCGTCGTCGCTTTGCTCAACGCGACGGTCAACGCGCAGGCGGCAATGATCGCCTATCTCGACAATTTCACGCTGATGATGTGGCTGTCGATCGTGGTGATCCCGATGATCGCGCTGTTACGCCCGCCCAAACAGGCCGTCTTCGACCCCGCGCACGCGGCGATGGAATAAGTCCGAAATCAACTGACGGAATAAAGCGGATCGTTTCGTATGCGGCATGCGTTGGGTCAATGTGATCTTTCGTCACCAGGAGCCTTTCATGAACAAGTTCGTCCTCGCCGCTGCCGCTGCAGTTGTGGCCCTCGCCACCGCGATGCCCGCCGTCGCCGCAGTCAACGCCCGCCAGATCGACCAGCGCCGCTCGATCGACGCCGGTGTTCGCAGCGGCAAGCTGACTGCGCACGAGGCGCGCGTGCTTCGTCAGGAGCAGAACCTGATCACCCGCGCCAAGCTCCGCACCAAGGCGCGCAAGGGTGGCGATCTGACCGAAATGGATCAGAAGCGCGTCCATGACATGCAGGATGCCGCCGCGCTCCACATTTCACAGCTCAAGAATAATGGTCGCCGTGGCCACAGCCAGCGCGTTCTCGGCGCGAAGGTGTTCTAAAACCCCGACAGGAAGGCGGCGACGTTGGCCCCAAGTTCGGCGGTCGCATAGCCGCCTTCCATGACGACCAACGTCGGGCACCCCAGCCCGGCGATGCGCGCGGCGACGGCGGGATAGTCCGCC
>JBBRQR010000083.1:0-10132 GCA_038226115.1 Sphingomonadales bacterium
CTACCTCGTCAGCTTCGTCACCGACGAGAATCGCGGCACGTCGGAATGTATCCTGATCGACTGCAAGGATTTTGCCGCCGGCCCGGTTTGCCGGATCGCGCTGCCGCACAAGATTTCGAGTGGGACCCACGCGCATTGGGCCGATCGCACTGTGCTCCGCGCAGCATAGCGACAAGCGGGCGGCTGGCGACTGCCCTCAGCTTAGTCGATCAATCTGCGATTCTGGCAACACTCGGTTTCGCGCTCACGGCGTCGGCAAGGCGCTAGGCTCGTTTCGGTTAACGCACCAAACCCGCCTTCGGGAACCACGGCACGAATGCCGGGGTGCGCTGGACATAATCGTCATATCCCGGCTTCTTCCGCTTCATCCGCCCCTCGATCGTCGGTGCCCCCGACCATTTCATCAGCGTCCACGTCAGCAGGACCGGCCCCGGCAGCGCCCACAACCCCGCCCCGGTTTCAGCGGCGATCGCATACAGGCCCCACCATGTCAGCGCGTCGCCGAAATAGTTCGGATGCCGCGTGTAGCGCCACAGCCCCCGGTCCATCACCTGCCCCGCGTTCGCCGGATTTTTGCGAAAACGCGTGAGCTGCACGTCGCCGATGGTCTCGAACGCAATGCCGATGACCGCCATCGCGGCACCGATCATCCCGAGTGTTCCGATCGGCGGCGAGGCATCGACCTGCCCGAGCTGGACGGGCAGGCAGACGATGAACAACATCGGCGCTTGCGTCGCGAAGACGAGGATCAGAGTCGCCTTCGCAAAGCCCCAGCCTTTCGATTCCTCGGCACGCCCGAGCATGACCGCATACCGCCGGTCGGGGCCATGGTCGCGCCAGCGCCACAGCAGATAAACGCCCAACCGCAGCCCCCACGCCGCACACAGGCCGAACAACAGCGCCTTGCGCCCCGGATCGCCGCCGCCCGCGACGAAGCTCGTCCCTGCCATCGCCACCATGCCGAGTGCCCAAACGCTGTCGATCGGGGTGACGTCGCGGGTCTTGAGGCAGATCGCCCAGATCATCACGAACAGGACGACGAGAATGGCCGCGTTCGTCGCCAGCAAGTGGATCGCGCTCATCGTATGTTCCCCTTAGCCCCGATGATGCGGAAACCGCTCCACGCGGCAGCGGCATGGTGCGAGACGATATCGTCGGTCATCGCTGCCACGATTAAGTCGACGTCCTTGCGCTCCCGCGCGGCGATGACGGCGGTAAACGGTCGAAAGCGCGCGTCCATCACGCCGCCTTGCGGCCGACGATGAAGCTGACAGTCGTCGTCGTCGATCCGCCGATATTGAGCGTCTGGACGGTCTTCGCGCCGTCGACCTGATAATCGCCAGCGGTCCCGGTCACCTGCTTGAACGCATCGAGTGTCATGCGAATGCCGGTTGCGCCGACTGGGTGGCCGGTGCCGATTAGCCCGCCCGACGGATTGATCGGGAGCGAACCACCGTGCTCGATCGTCCCGTCCTCGATCGCCTTCCAGCTTTCGCCGGGCGCAGTGATGCCGAGATGATCGATTGCCATATATTCGGTGGCGGTGAAGCAGTCGTGGGTTTCGACGACGTCGATCGCGGCGAGATCGATCCCGGCGCGCGTGCGGGCATCGACGATCGCCCGACGGACCTGCGGGAAGACATAGGCGTCGTCGCGGCTGTTACGGATTTTCTGAGCATAGCTGATCGGCGCCGAGCGGTGGCCCCAGCCGGCGATCCGCGGCAGGCTGTCGAGTGCGATGCCACGCTTCGCCGCATAGTCGGCCGCGCGGGCGGGCGAGGCAAGGAAGACGACCGCCGTCCCGTCGGTGACCTGCCCACAATCCATTTTGCGTGTCCGGCCTTCGACGACCGGGTTGGCGTCGTCGTTGGCGGTGAAGCTTTCGGGGGTGAACTGCCACGCGCGCGTCTGCGAATTCGGGTTGCGCTTGGCGTTGCCGAAATTGATTTCGGCAATCCGCATCAGATGCTTGTAGTCGAGGCCGTAGCGACGCTCGTATTCGTCGGCAAGGTCGGAAAAAGCCCGCGGCCACACGAAGCGGGCATCGCCGAATTCGTGCCCGTGCCATGCCGCCGCACCAAGGTTTTCCGCCGCCTTCTGACCGGGGACGTTGCGCATCTGCTCGAGCCCGACAACGCAGGCGAGGTCATAGCGTCCGGCTTCGATTTCGGCGGTGGCGGCGAGGATGGCGACGCTGCCCGACGCGCATGCCGCCTCGTGGCGTGCGGTTGGCAAGCCATCGAACGCCGGATCGACGAGGCCGAAAAACCCGCCTAGCAGCCCCTGTCCCGCGAACAAGTCGCCGACAAAATTGCCGACATGACCGGTATCGATCTCGGCCGCATCGAGCTTCGTTACCGCCAGTCCTTCGTTGACCGCCTCGGCAAACGCACCCGCGATATCGATCCCGCGTCGATCCCAGTTTTGCGAGAAATCGCTTTGCCAGCCACCAAGAATATAGGTCATTTTACGATGCCCCCGCTCGAGTAAGTCGTTTGTAGAAGCGTTCAGTGCCGGTGCAAACGCTATATGTTTGGCGAGGCTCGGTATCTCTTGATCTGCGCCGGAAGACCGCTCCGGAGCCGAGATCATTATCTGGAAGCGATCAGATCGAGACCGCAGAAAAAAACTCTGGCTGCCTCGATAAAGGCCCTGACATTGACTGAGGCTCGCCGGTTCGCTTGGTATACCAGATGAACGGGTGCCGTTGGTGGCGCATAGTCATCAAGTAACGTCACGACGTGGCCGCTCGTGATTGCAGCGCGTGCTTGATAAGATAGTACGCGGGCAATCCCGGCATCGGCTGCGACGGCAGCCATAGCGGCGTCCGCCGTATTCACGATCAAGCGAGGTTCTATCCGGATCGCGGGTTTTCCAGCCGGACCAAAGCGCCACACAGGGGCACGCTCAAGCTCGGTGAATGAAATTAGAGCATGCTGGTTCAGTGCCGCCACGTTCGGCGGCGTTCCATATTTCGCGAGATAGGCGGGGCTGGCCACAAGGATTGGCCGCACCTCGGCAATCTTTACCGCGTAGAGCGAACTGTCGGACAAATCTCCGATCCGCACCGCGACATCGACGCCCTCATCGACCAAGCGCACGACCCGGTCGATCAGGGTCAATTCGACCTTCAGTTCGGGAAAGTCAGCCAGAAGCCTTGTCGCGATCGGCAGAATGTAGAGCCGACCAAACGTGACCGGCGCAGTAATCACCAAAGTCCCGCCAGGCATCGCGCCATCACCGCGCAGGGCCAAGGCGGCGTCGTCCAGATCGGCCAGAATCGAAGTGCAGCGCTCAAGATAAAGCGCGCCGGCTTCGGTCAATCTGACCGATCGGGTTGTCCGGCTCAACAGCGCGGCACCAAGAGCTTTTTCAAGCATAGCAATCGACCGGCTGGCCGCAGTGGGTGACACCCGCAGCCGTCGTGCCGCCTCGACGAAACTGCCTTTGTCGGCGACCGCAACAAAGGTACGGATCATCTCGAACTGATCCATCATTGTCCCGATTCATGCAGGAGTGAAGTGCAGACCGATTGGATTATCACAGATCTGGATTGGGTCCATCTCTTTTGGACAGGCCGCATCGGGCGGCCCGAACCGGAGAACGTCCATGTCCCGTCTCACCATTCCTGCCCGCGAGGATGCTCCTGCCAAATCGCAGCCGCTGCTCGATGCTGTTGAAAAACAGCTCGGTGTCGTCCCGAACCTGTTTCGATTGGTCGGTTCCAGCCCAGCTGCCCTCGAAGGTTATCTCGGACTCAACGGTGCTCTAGGGCGCACACTCGACGCCAAGACCCGTGAGCGAATTGCGATCGCTATCGCTCAGGCCAATGGCTGTAACTATTGCCTGTCAGCGCACACCTATCTCGGACTCAACCTCGCCAAAATCGCCAACGACGAGATCGCGCTGAACCGCACTGGCCACTCAGGTGACGCGAAAGCCGACGCCGCGCTGGTGTTCGCGCGCAAGGTGCTCGATGCCCGCGGTCACATTAGCGATGCCGATCTCGCAGCGGTTCGGCTCGCCGGATTCAGCGAACCGCAGGTGATCGAGATCGTCGCGAGCGTCGCGCTCAACGTGCTCACCAACTACGTCAATAATGTCGCCGAAACCGACATCGACTTCCCCGTCGTGTTGGCCACGCTAGCCGCATGACCTGCCGTCGGCGGACACGCCGCTGTCCGCCGACGGCTTTCGCTCAGGAGTATCGACATGGCCGCTAGCTTCCTTGATATCGCGACAACGCCTGCGGTGCGTGCGGCGCAGGCCGCCAACGGCAGTGCCGGGCTTTATGACAAGATCGCCACCAAGCGGCGCATCGATCACCTCGGGGCTGCCGAGGTAGCGTTTATCACAGCACGCGATAGTTTCTATCTGGCGAGCGTCTCCGAAACGGGGTGGCCCTATGTCCAGCATCGCGGCGGCCCCCCGGGCTTTCTCACCGTGCTTGACGACAAGACGCTCGCTTTCGCCGACTATAGCGGCAACCGGCAATATATCAGCCTTGGCAATGCCGCTGCCAATGATCGCGTGGCATTGATTTTGGTGGACTATCCCCACCGCCGCCGTCTCAAACTTTATGCGCGCATCGAGCCACGCGACCTCGCCGCCGATCCCGATCTCACCGCGCGGATCGCGCATTCGGATTATCGCGGCGTCGCTGAGCGCGCGTTCGTGCTTCACGTCGAAGCGTCCGACTGGAATTGCCCCCAGCACATTATACCCCGTTTCAGCGAGACCGAGATCGCCGCCGCCAGCGCGCCGCTGATCGCGCGCCTTGCCGCGCTCGAGATCGAGAACGCCGAGCTGCGCGCGACGCTCGCCAACCAGGAGACCAAGCCATGACCGAAATCGAAATCGCGCGTGCACCACTGCCACCCTTCACGAGAGAGACCGCGCAGCAAAAGGTGCGTGCCGCCGAAGATGCGTGGAACAGCCGCGATCCGGCCAAGGTCGCCCTGGCCTATACGATCGACAGCGAATGGCGGAACCGCGATCGGTTCTTGGTCGGTCGACCGGCCATCATCGCCCTGCTAACCGAGAAGTGGCACCGCGAGGCGGAGTATCGCCTCGTCAAGGATCTTTGGGCCTTTACCGACAACCGGATCGCCGTGCGGTTTCAGTACGAGTGTCTGACCGAGGGGCAATGGTATCGCGGCTATGGCAACGAACAATGGGAATTTGCCGACAATGGCCTGATGCGGCGGCGCGAAGCCTCGGTAAACGATGTGGCGATCAGCGAGGCGCAACGACGGTTCCGCTGGGATGCACCGGCACCGCGCCCGATTGACCACGCTGGTCTGCGCGGTCTTGGCGCGTGACCGCAAGCGAGCCGTCATTGGCGGGCACCACCACTCCCTAACCGTAGCGACACAGGAGCACGGTCTGCGATCGAACTGGATCGCAACCGACGGGGGCCGCGCGCGTCACCGCTCTATCACCCGGGTAAACAACAAGGCGCCGCGTTTGGTCGCCGCCGCCCGGTCGCACGGACCGCCGAGGTCGGGGTGTTTGGCGATCAACGCGGCGTAATCGGCGAGCTCGGGCCAGCGCGTCCGCGCGACGCAGACGGCGCCGTTGGGGCTCCAACCGGCTTCGAACGCGAACGTACCTTGGCCTGTGCCGGTCTCGCTTGTGCTGTCGAACGTCTCGATCCCGTAAATGTCGGCAGTGTCGATCGGGGTGCCATTCTTGGTGTGGGGGGTGTTGTCCCCGGCATAATCGGCGCGGACCATGTGGAGACAGGCCTGATAGGCGAGTTCGAGTGAGGTGCCGTCGGGGGCATGGCTCCACGGCGCATAGCCCCACAGCAGGCATTTGCCGACCGCGCCGCTCGTGCACGCGAGGAAGAAACGCTTCGGATCGGGGTGGTGGTGACCACTCGCGTCGAGTGTGCCCGCGACGGGGACGGCGGCGTTGCGCCCGGCGCGGTCGGGGCTGCACAGCGGCGCGCGGATTTGGGTGCCCGTGGCGTCGGTCGCCGCGATCGTGAAGTGGTGGAGCAAAACGCCAGGCCGCTCCGGCGCGGCGTCGATGCTGTCGAGGCGGACGCCGATGAGCTTCCCGTCGGCAGGGACGACGAATTCCGCCCCGATCAGCGCGGCGCTACCGCGAACCTCGCTGTTGGCGGCGAGGACGAGATGCCCGGCGTGCGCGGTCAGCGTCGCTGCCGCTGGTGCAGGGGCGGCGGACGCGACGGCGGCGGAGGCCAAGGCCTCCGCCGCCGTCGCCGCCAAGATAGCGCAGCGGATCATGCTCAGCGCGCGAGATGGATCAGGGCGCTGCCCGGCAGCTTGACCGCGACGGGGGCGAAGTCATCGTCGCCGACAGTATTGGCGGCCACGAGGTTGAGGTTCGAACCGTTCAGGCTGAAGCCGTTAAAGCTGATGCCGTTCAGCTTCAAGCCGTTGATCTGCAGGGCATTGGGGAACAGGCCGTTCAAACTGAAGCCGTTCAACTTCATACCGTTCATCTTGAAGCCGTTCAGCTGTACGCCGTTTAAGCTGAAGCCGTTGTTCCGAATGGCGGCGTCAGCAGGAGCGGTTGCGGTGAGTGCGGCGACGACGATGGCGGCGGCGATGGTGAAACCCTTGGACATGTGAAATCTCCCTGTCTTTTTTCCGCAACCGTAAGTGGCTGGCGGGGTGAGAGCTTTTTAGGAGCGCACCGGGTCGCGTGGCAGTTGCTTCAGGCAGCATCGCCATGTTTATCGTTGCGCGCCAAAGTTGCGCGCGGTTGCGAATCGTTGCGCGACCGAGGAAAGTCTCCTGGGCGGCGATGACCCATAGGCGGCGCGGTGAACGCCGTGCTAGTTCACCAGCCAACTGGCAAATCCGAAACATACTGGGGAGCTGAATCATGGTCACGGGACGCGAACTTCGCTCGACGGCGAACGCTGACGGCACGTTGCAGCTGACCCTCGCCGACGTTACGCTCGACGCGCCGGGTGCCGACGAGGTGATCGTTCGCGTCGAGGCGGCACCGATCAACCCGAGCGATCTCGGCCTGCTGCTCGGTCCGGCCGATGTCGCGTCGCTGCGTGTCGGCGGAACGCGCGAACGCCCGGAACTGACCTTCGACGTCGCGCCGCGGCGGTTGGCGGCAATCCAGTCGCGCGTTGGCCAGTCGCTGCCGGTCGGCAACGAAGGCTCGGGTACGGTGATCGCGGCGGGCGACGGCGCGACGGCGATGATTGGCAGGCGCGTCGGGATGCTCGGCGGCGCGATGTACGCCGATTACCGCAAGCTCCGGGTCCGCGACACGGTCGTGCTGCCCGACGAAGCGACGGCCGCCGACGGCGCGTCGATGTTCGTCAACCCGCTGACCGCGCTGGGTTTCGTCGAAACTGCGCGCGCCGAGGGGCACACGGCGATCGTCCACACCGCCGCCGCGTCGAACCTTGGCCAGATGCTACAGAAGATTTGCCTCGCCGACGGTGTGCCGCTCGTCAACATTGTCCGCTCGGCCGAACAAGCCGACATCTTGCGGAAGATCGGCGCGACCTATGTGCTCAACAGCCGCGACGACGACTTCCGCGAACAGCTGGTCGCAGCATGCACCGAAACCGGCGCAACGGTCGCCTTCGACGCGACCGGCGGCGGCAGCCTTGGCAGCGACATCGTCGGCGCGATGGAAGCGGCGGCGGTGGCGCGAATGACCGAATACAGCCGCTATGGCTCGACGACGTTCAAGCAGCTTTACCTGTACGGCGGCCTCGACCTGTCGCCGACGACGCTCAACCGCTTCGCCTTCGGCTTCAGTTGGAGCGTCGCGGGCTGGTTGCTGACGCCGTTCCTCGCCAAGTCCGGTCGCGACGTGGCGGCCCGCCTGCGCCAGCGTGTCGTCGACGAGCTGACGACGACCTTCGCGAGCCACTATACCCGCACCATCAGCCTGAGCGAGGCGCTCGATCCCGACATACTGCGCGCCTACGAACGCAAGGCGACCGGCGAGAAATATCTGATCGACCCGACGCGCGGCTAGGGTCCGTCAGACCCCGGCGGGACGCGGCCCGCCGGTGGCCCAGTCGAGCAGTCCGACGGTGTGGACCATCGTCACGCCGCCGGACTGCAACTGGGTGGTGCAGCCGATATTGCCGGTGGCGACGAGGCTCGCTCCGGCATCGCCGAATATCTCGACGCGGCGCTGTCGGGGCCGAAGATGATGGACGTCGACCCCAAGATCGGCGCGCGCGAGCGGCAGTTGTGTCGCCTCGCCGACGTCTATCTCGTTCCCGAATTCGGCGGGGTGTTCAACGCCCGCGAAAAGCCCGAGGGCCTTACGCCCGCGCTCGACACATAAGCGGCTGGGCTGAATGCGATGATGGCACAGCGCGCGGGGGTAGGCTGCTGTGCTACACGGCGGCAATGTGCGAAGGTTTTGCGGTCGATTCGTTGGAGTCGCTCTTTGACATCGCCATTGTTTTGCGTGTCGCGGTGGCCCCGCAGACTGTCAGTGTTTTCGATCAAAAAACCGGGGCGTTGTGTTAGCTTGTTTGACCTTCCACCGGCGGTAAGGCCGGTTGCCTTGGCAGCGCCGTGCGGCGTAGTACTCGCCCAGAGACACCATGGGGACGCAACCTTGGCCGGCCATAGCAAATTCAAGAACATCATGTACCGCAAGGGCGCGCAGGACAAAAAGCGCGCCGCGGCCTTCTCCAAGCTCAGCCGCGAAATCACCGTCGCGGCCAAGGCGGGCCTGCCCGACCCGGCAATGAATGCCCGCCTGCGCGCCGCGATCATCGCCGCGCGGCAAGGGGGAATGCCCAAGGACAATATCGAGCGCTCGGTCAGCAAGGCGGCGGGCAGCGATACCGAAACCTACGAGGAAATCCGTTACGAAGGCTTTGGCCCCGGCGGCGTTGCGCTCATCATCGAGACGCTGACCGACAACCGCAACCGCACCGCGACCAACGTCCGGACAATCGTCAGCAAGAATGGTGGCAACCTCGGCGCGAGCGGGTCGGTCAGCCACAGCTTCGACCGGGTGGGGCTGATCTCCTACCCTGCCAAGGCCGGCAGCGCCGATGCGGTGTTCGAAGCCGCGCTCGACGCGGGGGCCGACGACGTGTCGTCAAGCGAGGACGGCCACGAAATCTGGACCGATGTCGGCGCGCTCCATGAGGTCGCGCGCGCGGTCGAAGCCAAGCTCGGCGAGGCTGAAGGAGCCAAGCTCGCGTGGCGTCCGCAAGTGATGACGACGGTCGGCGAGGCCGATGCGACGACGCTGCTCAAGCTGATCGACGCGCTCGAGGACGACGACGATGTCCAGACGGTGTGGGGCAATTACGACGTGCCCGAGGACGTGCTGGCGAAGTTGCAAGGGTGATCATCGGTTGATTATTATTGGCCTCGATCCCGGCCTGCAAGCGACTGGCTGGGGGATGATCGAGGCCGACGGCAACCGCCTCCGCCACGTGGCCAACGGCACCGTCCGCAGCAGCGCCGCCGACCCGCTCGCGGACCGTCTGGTCCAATTATACGATGCACTTGCTGCGGTGATTGCTGCGCACAATCCGTCGAGCGCGGCGGTCGAGGAGACCTTCGTCAACACCAACCCGCAGTCGACGCTCAAGCTCGGGCAGGCGCGCGGTGTCGTCATGCTGGTCGCGGCAAAAGCCGGGTTGCCAGTCGCCGAATATGCCACGCGCTTCGTCAAAAAGGCGATCGTCGGCGTCGGCGCGGCCGACAAGACACAGGTCGCGGCGATGGTTGCGCGGCTGTTGCCGGGATGCGGGCCGCTCGCCCCCGACGCCGCCGACGCGCTCGCGGTCGCGATCACCCACGCGCATATGGCGGGGACGGCGCGGACAGTTGGGGCGGGGCGGGTGATGGCATGATCGCGAAGCTGACCGGGCTGCTCGATTCGACGGCGACGGATAGTTGCGTGATCGACGTCGGCGGGGTCGGCTATCTCGTCTTCGCCAGCGCCAAGACGCTCGGCGCAATGGGCGGCGCGGGGGCGCAAACCAGCCTGCACATCGAGACGCAGGTGCGCGAGGACGCCATCCAGCTGTTCGGCTTCGTCGCCGCCGATGAACGCGACTGGTTCCGACTACTCCTATCGGTGCAAGGCGTCGGCGGGCGGGTCGCGCTGGCAATCCTGTCGGTCCTTGCCCCCGGTGACCTCCACC
>JBBRQR010000084.1:0-10132 GCA_038226115.1 Sphingomonadales bacterium
AATTTCAGCGGTGCCGGCGACATCCTTCGAGCGCGCCTTAAGGTCGGCGACGACGGCGATGACCGCCATGTCGATGCCGCGCTTGAGGTCCATCGGGTTCATGCCGGCCGAAACCGACTTCATGCCTTCACGGACGATCGCCTGCGCCAGAACGGTCGCGGTCGTCGTGCCGTCACCGGCCTTGTCGTTGGTCTTCGAGGCGACTTCGCGGACCATCTGCGCGCCGAGGTTCTCGAACCTGTCCTTGAGCTCGATTTCCTTGGCGACGGTGACGCCGTCCTTGGTGATGCGGGGAGCGCCGAAGCTCTTCTCGATCACGACGTTGCGGCCCTTGGGACCGAGGGTGACCTTGACCGCGTCGGCAAGGATATCGACGCCGCGGAGGATGCGCTCACGCGCGTCGCGGCTGAAACGGACTTCTTTGGCTGCCATGTTCGTGTTCCTTGAAATGGGTGCGTAACTTCACATTCTTCACACCCGCGCGCTCGTGGCGCACAGGGGTGATGACGTGGCGAAGGGTCAGGCGATAACGCCCAGAATGTCGCTTTCCTTCATGATCAGCAGGTCTTCGCCGTCGACCTTGACCTCGGTGCCCGACCACTTGCCGAACAGGATCTTGTCGCCAGCCTTGACGTCCATCGGCGTGATGCCGCCGTCGTCGCGGCGCGCGCCGGTGCCGACCGAAACGACTTCGCCTTCCTGCGGCTTTTCCTTGGCGGTGTCGGGAATGATGATCCCGCCCTTGGTCTTCTCTTCGGCGTCGACACGGCGAACGAGTACACGGTCGTGCAGCGGAGTGAATGTCATTGGATCGCTCACCTTGTTGCGATGAATGGGCTCGCTGGCACTCACGCAATGCGAGTGCTAACGCCCGGCGCATATGGTCGCGGGGTACTCGTTCGTCAACCGGGCCAATATGAAGTTTTGATGGCACGATGCCGTTTCGCCGACCTGCCTGCTTGCCGCACCTAGCGACGGCGCTTGTCGCTCTCGCGCGCCGCAGTATAGCTGAGCGCGCAGATTCCGTCGAAAGCAGCTTTACCCATGAATTTCGTCCGCGGCGCGTGGCGCTTTCTTGTCGGCGTCAAGGATGCGTTCGGTATCTTGCTCCTGCTCGTGTTCTTCGTCGCATTATGGGCGGCGATGCATTCGCGGACACCGCGTGTCCCCGACGGATCGGCGCTCGTTCTCGATCTCGACGGCCCGGTGGTCGATCAGGCCAGTGAAAGATCACCGTTGGCCGGGATCACCGGGAACGCCGGTGGCGGCAACGAGATCGAAGTGCGCGACGTCGTCCGCGCCATCGACACAGCGCGAACCGATAAGCGCATCAAGCTGATCGTGCTCCAGCTCGACACGTTTATCGGTGCCGGTCAGGCCAATCTTCAGGCCATCGCGACCTCGCTCCGCGCATTCGAAAAGGCGGGCAAGCCGGTCTACGCCTATGCCACCGCCTATACCGACGCGAGCTATTACCTCGCGGCCCACGCCAACCATAGCTGGGTCAACCCGATGGGCGGCGTGCTATTGACCGGCCCGGGGGGCACCAACCTGTATTTCAAGAAGGCGCTCGACAAGCTCGACGTCGACATCAACGTCTTCCGTGTCGGCAAGTACAAATCGTTCGTCGAGCCGTTTACCCGGACCGAAGCCTCGCCCGAAGCCAAAGCCGCCGAACAGGCATTGGTCGACGGCGTGTGGCAGACGTACCGCGACGACGTTCGTGCCGCGCGCCCCGGGGTCGATCTCGTCGCCGATTTCGCCAATCTGCCTGCCCGCGTCACCGCCGCGCACGGCGACTTCGCCCGCGAGGCGCTCGACGCGCATCTGATCGACACGATCGGCACCCGCGTCGCCTTCGGTCGCGCCATCGCAAAAATCGTCGGCGAAGGCGATGACAAGCAGCCCGGTGCGTTCAACGGCATTACGCTCGCCAAGTATTCCGCGGCAACGAGGCCGAGCCGGTCGGGTCCGGCGGTCGGCATCATCTATGTCTCGGGCAACATCGTCGACGGCGAAGCGGGAGCTGGAACCGCCGGCGGCGACACGATCGCCAAGCTCGTCGCCAAGGCGTTGACCAACGACAATATCAAGGCGCTCGTCGTCCGTATCGATTCACCCGGCGGCTCGGTGACGGCATCCGAACGCATTCGTGAGGCGCTCGTCGAGGCGCGCGACAAGGGTATACCGGTGATCGCGTCGATGGGGCCGGTCGCCGCGTCGGGCGGATATTGGGTGTCGACCGCCGCCACCGAAGTGTTTGCCGCGCCGTCGACGATCACCGGATCGATTGGCGTGTTCGCCGTTATCCCGACTTTCAACCGCGCGCTCGACAAGCTCGGCATCTCGACCGACAGCGTCAAGTCGACTCCGTATACGGGCGATCCCGATGTGTTGCGCGGCTTGTCGCCCGATGCAAAGTTCATCCTGCAGGCGTCGGTCGATGACATCTATCGGCGCTTCACCGGGTTGGTCGCCACCGCCCGCCATTTGCCGGTCACCCGGGTCGACGAGATCGCGCAAGGCCGCGTTTGGACCGGGACCGACGCGCTCGGATTGAAGCTGATCGACCATCTCGGCGGCCTCGACGCGGCGGTCGCTGCTGCCGGGCGCGCGGCCAAGCTGGGGGCGAACCCAACCACGGTCGACATTGAAAAGACCCCGTCGCTGCTCATTCAGATCATTGCCCAGTCGCTTGGCTTCGGCAGCGGTGGCGACGACGCCAGCGGTGGCAACAGCGCGCGCGATCCATTCGCCATGCTCGCAGCGGCGGGGCGGCAGCGTGTTCTCGCCAGCATCGGTGAGGCAGCGGCGGTCGCCGGTGGCGCAACGATCCAGGCGCATTGCCTCACCTGCGCCACCCTCGCCCCACCCCGCCCCGCTGCGGTTGCGCGGAGCGCGGCGTGGCTCGACGGCGCGGCGGCAATGCTGACACGGTAAAAATCTGACAAAATCCGCTCATGCCGAGCTTGTCGAGGCACAAACCGCCCTGCCCAGGTGCTTCGACACGCACAGCATGAGCGGTTTCAGTGGACCGAGCGATGCCCTATTCACTTAGGTCAGATGAAAATGGAAGGACGCGTATGACGATCGATCGGCGGACGTTGCTGGCGGTAAGTGGCGCGGCAATCGGGCTGGGCGCAATCCCGGCGTCGGCGCGGACGATGATCGGTCGTCACGGCTCGCCCGCCAAGCTGCTCGGTGACATCGCCAACGATGTTCTCGCGCTCGAGCCCGAACAGGCGACCGGCCTTGGCGTCGACCACGGTGCGCGCGCCGCTCTGAAGGCGGGGTTGCACGAGGTTTCACCAGCGGCAGATGCGCGCTGGGCCGGTTTAGCGCGGAGGACGGTTGCCCAACTCGCCGAAGTCGACCTCGCGAAGCTCAGCCCCACCGACCGCCTGCGCCACCTCGCCGTCCGGAGCACCGCCGACCGTATGGTCGACGCGACGCGCTTTGCCTATGGCGGCGGCGCGCGTTCGGCATTCTTCGGCGGCGCGCGTCCGTACACGATCTCGCAGCAGGCCGGGGCGCTGACGGAGGTGCCCGAGTTCCTCGATTCGCAGCATATCGTTGCCACCCGCGCCGACGCCGATGCTTATCTCGCGCGCGTCGCCGCCTTCGCCCGCCAGCTCGACGGCGAAAGCGCATCGATCGCTGCCGACGCCGCTCATGGCGTCGTCCCGCCAAACTTCGTCGCCGCGACCGTCCTCAAGCAGCTTCGCGAATTCCGCGCGACGCCGGCTGCCGAGCAGCGTCTCGTTTCGTCGCTCACCAGCCGCGCCGCCAAAGCGGGCATCGCCGGTGATTGGGCGAGCCGCTGCACCGCGCTGGTCGAGCGTGAGGTCTACCCTGCCCTCGACCGTCAGATCGCCGCTTATGCCAAGGCGACAGCCAACGCCACCGCCGTTGCCGGGGTTTCGCGCCTTCCCGACGGGCAGGCTTTCTATCGGCACGCGCTCCGTCTCGGCACGACGACCGAGTTGTCACCTGCCGAAATTCACCGCACCGGGCGCGAACAGAACCGGGCGTTGCAGGCGCGGATGGACACCATTTTACGCGCCCAGGGGATGACGCAGGGGAGCGTCGGGGCCCGCGTCACCGCGCTCAACAAGGATCCGCGTTTTCTATTCCCCGACACCGCCGCCGGTCGCGCCGGGATCATCGCCTTCTGCAACGCGCGGCTGGCCGCGATCCGGCTGCTCCTGCCGAAGATGTCGAACCTTGGGTTGAAGGCCGACGTACTGGTCAAGCAGGTTCCCGCCGATATTCAGGACGGCGCAGCGCTGGGCTATATGAACCCGGCGGCGCTCGATGGGTCGCGACCGGCGATTTATTATATCAACCTCAAGACGACGGCACTGTGGCCCAAGTATCAGCTGGCGACGCTGACCGCCCATGAGGGCGTGCCGGGTCACGGCTTTCAGTTCGCCTACCTCGCCGAGGCGAAGACGCGCCCGCCGCTCATCGCCTCGCTGACCGGGTTCAACGCCTTTGCCGAAGGCTGGGCGTTATATGCCGAGCAGATCGTCGACGAGCTTGGGGCCTATGCCGATGACCCATTCAGCCAGCTCGGCTACCTTCAGGCGCAGCAGTTTCGCGCCTGCCGACTGGTGGTCGACACCGGCCTGCACGCGATGGGCTGGACTCGCGAGCAGGCGGTCGCCTTTCTCACCGGCGAGACGGGTAAGGGCACGGCGGCAATGACGAGCGAAGTCGACCGCTATTGCGTCGCTCCGGGGCAGGCGTGCGGGTACAAGATCGGCCACAACGAAATCCTGCGGCTGCGGGCGAAAGCGCAGGCGGCGCTGGGGCCGAAGTTTACGCTGGCAGGGTTCGATGATGCCGTCGTGACGACCGGCGGGGTGCCGCTGAACGTCCTGGCGCAGGCAATCGACGCTTACGTCGCCGCCGCGTGAGCTAAAAAGCGTTCTTCGGGGCAACCAGCGCGACAACGGTGCGGGCGAGAACATAGAAGTCGAGCCAGATCGACCAATTCTCGATATAATAAAGGTCGTGTTCGAAGCGTTTGACGAGCTTGTCCTCGGTATCGGTTTCGCCGCGCCAGCCGCATACCTGTGCCCAGCCAGTGATGCCAGGCTTGACCTTGTGCCGCGCGGCGTAGCTCGACAGGACCTCCGAGAACAGCCGTCCCCCGGCACGGGTCGACGCCGCATGCGGGCGTGGCCCGACCAGCGACATCTCGCCGTTGATGACGTTGAACAGTTGCGGCAGTTCGTCGAGGCTGGTCTTGCGGATGAAGGCTCCGACGCGGGTGATGCGCGGATCGCGGCGGCTCGCCTGCACGATATCAGTCGCCTGCGCGCGATTGTGATACATCGAACGGAACTTCCAGACCCGGAACGGGTGATTGTTGAACCCCTCGCGTGGCTGCCGGAAGAAGATCGGCCCCGGCGAATCGATGCGGATCGCCAGCGCGATTAACGCCATCGGAATGGCGAAGATCAGGAGCGCCAGCGAAGCAAGGACACGGTCTTCGATCGCCTTGACCCACGCATCGAGACCCGAAATCGGGCGCTCGAACAGCGTCATCACCGGCAAATCGCCGAGCAGAACGACCGGGCGGCGGGCAAAGACGAAACTGGCAAGATCAGGCGCAAGGCGAATCCGCACCGGCGTCAGCGCGAGGCGGCTGACGACCTGCTGCAACCGCGCCTCGGCCGACCACGGCAGGGCAACGATGACCTGATCGATCTTGCCGCTGCGGATCGTGTCGACGAGCGCGGTCAGATTGCCGAGAACGGGAACGCCGTGGAGCGACGTCGGCACGCGCCCGTCACGTCGATCGTCGAAGAAGCCCGCGATGGTGATCGTCAGCTTGTCGCTGTTCAAAATGTAATCGGCGAGGCGGGCACCTTGCGGACCGGCGCCGAAAATCGCCACGCGTTGGTTAAACGTGCCGCGCCGCTTGAGCCGCCGGACCCAGATCGTAATGCCCAACCTGGCGGTCAGCAGCAGGACGCCTCCCGCCGCAAACCAGCCGATCGCCCACCCGCGCGACACCGCGTCCGACGTCTTTAACAGGAAGCCAAGCGTCAGCAGGAACAGTGCCGTCGTCACCCACGCCGTCGCGACGCGCTGCCACGCCTTGCGCAGCGAAAATTGGGCCTCGACATCGTAACTACCGACCGTTTCGGCGAGGACAGCAAAGGCAATACCGCCGACAAAAACGATCCGTGAATAAACGACGTCGTAAAGTGCATCGGGCGGGACGAGCAGTTGAACTGCAACCAGCCCGGAAATGACGACGGTCAAAAATTCGAGAACGCGCACCGTGAGCACCACGGCATCGAGCGGAATACCGGCGCGATCGACGACTGCCGTCGGGGCGATTGGGTTTTTGGAAAGTTCGTTCACCGCAGTATTCCGCGCCCCCGTGTCGCTGCCCGATGCCGGGTGACGACCCATCCCCGTGAACCGGTGGAGCCGGTCTTTGTTGATGGTCTTAACACCACGTTCTGCTATACATAGCGTTAACGGATGGCAGACGAGGTGGGGCAGTAATGAGTACAGTTTACGATTGGTTGACGATGATCGTTTTTGCGGGCCTCGTTGTGCTTTTCTTGCAACGCTCGCAGGGCGAAGCGCGTGACGCGCTGTGGCATTACCTCGTCGCTGCCGTCGGTTGCGCAGTGACCAACTATCTGGGTAACGAGGGTCAGGATTTGGCGGCGATCGCCCTTGGCGGCGCGACGTTGGCGTTCATATTTTTCGTCCTCCGCCCGCTCGACGGACTCCACCTCTAGTCCCTCCCGCGCCAAACCGCGCGAGGCTGGCGGCGATCGTCGTCCCGACTAGGACGCCACGATCAGCCGGACGGACGGAAAGGATAAACGCACGAGCAAATTCCGAAAGCGCGGCAAACGTCGCTGGAGTTGGTTCAGCGACTGTCGACAGGCGGACGAGGATGCCGTCGGGGACGATTCCCTTCAGCTGCTGGCGTAGGCGCATCGTCCGTTGTTCGGTGCGCGATGTCGGCAGGTAATCGCCAATGCGGGTCCAATAGGTGATCGGCTCAACCCTATTGTCGGTCGATGCGACCAGCTCGCGTGCCGGGATGATCACATCGGGGGCAACCCGAAGATCGAGCCGGGCGGAGTTGGAGATCTGAAAACCGACCGCCGCGTAGCAGATTTCAGGTCGATGAAGCTGGAGCAGATCGCTCTGTAAATTGCCGTAGGCGAGCACCATCATCACCGGCAATGCGTTTGGCGCGACGTACAGACGCGTTACAGTGTCCGAATAGAGCCGGTCGGCAAGGTCCCCCGGCGTCTTGGGCAGAACAAATGCCTGACTGGGGGTTGTCGCCCACGCCCCAATGCGCATCGGGATGATCGCATCAAGCTTGCGCCCGTGGAGCAATTCGACGTGAGTTCGCGGCGTCAACGCGGCGGCGGCAGCGGCAGCGGCAAGCATCCCACCGCCAAGAATAATGTCGCGCCGGTCGATCATCGTTTGACCTCGAGCCATGCACGGACGGGGGACAACAGCGCGTCGATCAGAAAGATCAACAGCAGCGCCGAGGTAAAGGTGATCATGCCGGCAAATTTGTGGAGGAAGCCCTGCGCGACGGCGTCGCCAAAGTAATAGGTCAGCAGAACGAGCGCCGCAACGCGAACGCAGTTTGCAAGAATGGCGATCGGCACGACCAGCGTCAGCAGCAAAAGCGAATAGCGCCAATTGCTGTTTCGCATGACATAGACATAAAACAGCCCGATTGCAGTCAGGCTGATGAGCGAGTTGAGACCAGCGCACGCGTCCTCGACGAGCAACTGATACTGCGCAACATAGATCGTGACGCCGACGCGTGCGACCGGATAACCGACCCCGCCGAGAACTGCAGACACCGCCTGCGACACGACCATTTTCAACGGCTGGGTCACGACATCGAGAAACGACCCCGGGATCGGGATCATGAACGCGAGATACAGGATCGGAAACCACATCAGTCGCAATACCGCACCGCCGACAAAGCTGTATGCCACCGCACCGAAGGCGAGCAGCATGGCTGCGACCTCGATCGTAATGAAGTCGAATGCGCGGCCAAAGGCATAAGCCATCGCGGCCCCGAGGATGGCGACGACCGCCAGACCGAAAGAACCCGGCGTCGCCAACGCCCGCACTTCGTCGCCGCGACGAAAGATCAGCCAGATGCCGGTGGCCAGAACGAGCGGACCGTGGACGCCCTGCTCGGTCGACCACGGCCCTGCGCCAAGGCTGGCGATCGTCGGCACAAACAGAGCAATTGCGCCGATGACAAGAAGCGCGTGGCGCAGCGCAAAATTGCGCCAGCCAATCGTCGGCGCCGGAGGAGAAATTACCGTGGCCATCAAAAGTCGCTCAACACCGAACCGAGGACCGAACTGCGTGCTGCTGCCAGTTGCTGCGCGAGGGTGGCGACGTCGCCGACAAACGTCCGGTTGCGACGGGCGACGATCACGGCATAACCGATGACCCCTGAGATCGTGAGCGCATCGGCACAGCTGTTCGCGGCCGGCGTGTCGAAGAGGGCGATGTCGTGTTCGCGCAGCAAGGTGTTCATGCCGTCGCGAAAGCGTGTGCTCGACAGCAATTCCTGCGGGCGCGCGACCGGCGGTCCAGCGGTGATGACCGACAGGTTGGGCAAGACGTTGGCGTGAACCATTCGCTCGGGACGCGCGAGCTTGAGCGTCAGATAGCTCGACAGACCGGGGCTGGTCGCTGACAACCCGAACAGCTGGTCGATCCGCGGCGAGCGGAGGTTGGCGTCGACGAGCAGCGTCTTCGTGCCGATCTGCGACAGCGCCGCCGCGACATTGGCGACGAGATAGCTGCAGCCAACGCCATCGGTCGGCGCAACGAAGGCAACCGCACGACGACCCGGCTTGATGTGCTGCGCGATGATCTGTGTCCGCAGCAGGCGAATCGATTCGGCCTTCGCCCCGACGGGGTCGCTGAGCACGACGAGTTCGTCCGACACGCCGCGCCGCTGCGTTTGTTGAAGGGCGAGGCTGTTGATCAGCGTGTCGCGGGCGCGATCGAGTTCATCGACGCCGATAAAGCCAAGCTCGAGCGCCGCCTGGTCGAAATCGAGCCCGGTCGTCGACTGGTGTTCGGCGACGCGCGCCGATTCCTCGTCGGTCAGCAGCCCGAGGCGAAGCAGCGCGTCGCGGATCGGCGCATCGCCAGCGATGGTGCCGTCGCTCACGACGGTCGGCATAATCAAACCAGTCATTCGGCGGCCTGTAACTCGGTGACGTCACGCCGACGTCCAAACATCGTGAAGCGCCGCTTTGTCGCCGCCGTTGCCGTCGCGGCGATCACTGCCATAACGGCGACATTGGCCGCCTGCGCGAGATCTTCCGGTCCGCGCACCCGGCGCGAGACGAGCTCGGTGACAATCGCGGCGAAAACTCCGATCGCCAGCCCGGCGAAGAAACCAAGACCAAGGATCAGCGGCTTGTTGGGAAAGCTTGGCTTGCCGCTCACGAAAGCCTCGCCGAGCGAGACAAGTTCGGTTTCCGAAACATTGGCTTCGAGCTTGAGGTTAGCTGCGCGTTGTGCGGCGCTCTCGTACTGGCCTTTGCGTAGATCGACTTCGCGCTGGAGCTGCGCCAGTTCGTCGAGCTTCGACTTTAGGGCGAGGACTTTGACCTTTTGAGCGTCAAGTTCGCTGGCGAGGCGCGAGATCGACGCTCCCCCATCGCCACCGGAATTCGCCCCGGCGCTTGCCCGCGCGGCCGCAGTCTCGCGTGCGAGTTGTTGCAGGAGAACCTTCTTCTGCTCGACCAGTCCGATGTACGTCGGATGCGACGTGCCGAGCCGCTGGCTCGCCTGCACCATCGCGTCATCAACCGAATTAACCTGAGACTTCAACGACTCGACCGCCGGAGACGGGCCGATGATGCTGCGTGACATGCCCATCGAGCTGCGCGCCGTCAGCAAGGCGCTCTGCATCTGCTCGAGCTTCATGGTTTCAGAATCGGCACCGCCCGGCGCCATGACAATCCCATTGGTGCGTTCGAATTCGGACTTCCGGCTCTCCGCCGTTGCCAGCGCCGCCTGCGCTTTGCCCGCCTGATCGACATACCAATCGGCCGAGCGCCCGGCGGCATCGGTTCGCAGCCGCAGG
>JBBRQR010000085.1:0-10111 GCA_038226115.1 Sphingomonadales bacterium
GACGCTCGCGACGCCATTCCGTGACCTCGCGACGATCAAGGCGACCCGGATCGAATATGATACGCTGCCGCCGGCAATGGTCATTGCGCGGCTCAAACGGTTCGCCATTCCTGGCGATCCATGGTTTGCTATCGCTGCCGAGATGACCGGCATTGCCCAACTCAAGCTTGGCCAGCGTGCTGCCGCTGCGCCGTTATTCGCAGCGATCGTTCGTGATGCAGCGGCACCACCGAGTATCCGCAACCGCGCAGCGCAGCTCGCGATCGGCCTTGGGATCGATCCGGCGACGCTGGTCACGGGGCAAACGCAGGGACTAGCGCGGTGATGACACGCAACCGACTTCTGATCGTCTCTGCACTCACGCTCGCGGTCACAGGCTGCCACGCTTTCAAGCCCAAGCCGAAGACGCCCACGACAGGGCCGCGAATCGCCGTCCTCGACTTCGAGACGCGGGCGCGAGCGGAACCCGAACTTAAATCGCTCGCCGTCGTCCTGCCACCACCGGCCGTCAACGTCGACTGGCCGCAACCCGGTGGAACGGCGGCAAAGAATGGCGGCCACCTTGCGCTGCCCGATACACTAAGCGTCGCGTGGCATGCCAGTATCGGCAAGGGATCGACCGGCGAGCGCCGGCTGAATGCCGCCCCCGTCGTCGCGGGCGGGCGCGTCTTCACGATGGATACCGAAGGTAGCGTGACCGCGTTCGATGTCGCGACCGGTCGCCGCGACTGGTCGGCACGAATTGCCTATAAGAAAAAGGCAAACGCAGCGTTCGGTGGCGGCGTCAGCGTCGCCGATGGTAAAGTCTATGCGACGACGGGCTTTGGCGTCGTCGTCGCCTATGACGCAGCAACTGGTGCAGTGGTCTGGCGCAAGGAACTCGGCCTGCCGCTGCGTGGTGCAGCGACGCTCAGCGGCGGGCGGGTCTATACGCTTTCGCCCGATAATCAGCTCTTCGCTCTGACCGGCGACAAGGGCACGACGGCATGGAGCGTTCAGGGCACGGTCGAGGTGTCGGGGCTTCTTGGTTCTGCTGCACCTGCCGTTGCGCAGGATACCGTCGTCGCCGGTTATTCGAGCGGTGAGTTGCAGGCGCTGCGCGTCGAAAATGGCCGTACCGTGTGGTCGGACGCGCTCGCTCGCACCGGGCGGACGACCGCGCTTGCCGCGCTCAGTGACATCGACGCTTCGCCGGTCATCGATCGCGGGCGCGTTTTTGCCATCGGTCACGGCGGGCGAATGGCGGCGCTTGAGCTGTCGACCGGGCAGCGCGTTTGGGAACGCAACTTTGCTGGCGTCAATCAGCCGTGGGTCGCGGGTGATTTCATCTACGTCGTCACCCTCGACGGCGAGCTGATCTGCGTCACTCGCGCCGAGGGCAAGATCAAGTGGATCCATCAGCTCCCCAAATACAAGCGACCCAAGTCAAAGGCGGGGGCGTTTGTATGGAGCGGTCCCGTCCTTGCATCCGACCGGCTCCTCGTCGCGGGGTCGAACCGCACCCTTGAATCGATCTCGCCGTATACGGGCCAGCCGATCTCGGTAGTCAAACTAAGCGGTGCGGCCTATCTACCGCCGATCGTCGCGGGAAATATGGTGTTCATCCTAACCGACGACGGGAAGCTTACGGCGTATCGGTAATCGGCTCGATTGGCGGCGACTAGCACGTGGCTCGCCGATCGGCGTCGCGCCTGCTACACGCCGCGGATGATTGTCCGTCCCCCTACCGTCGTCATTGTCGGCCGCCCCAATGTCGGCAAGTCGACACTGTTCAATCGCCTGGTCGGGCGCAAACTCGCGCTCGTCGACGATACGCCCGGCGTCACCCGCGACCGGCGTGAAGGCGATGCTTCGCTCCACGACCTCAGGTTCCGTATCGTCGATACCGCCGGGTTTGAAGACGCCGATGCTGCGACGCTCGCAGGACGGATGCGCGCCCAGACCGACGCGGCGCTCGTTCACGGCGACGTTGCGTTGCTCGTATTTGATGCCCGCGCCGGGGTCACCCCTCTCGATCGCCACTTCGCTCAATGGCTCCGTGCCCACGACACCCCGCTGATCCTCGTCGCCAACAAGGCCGAAGGGCGGGCGGGCGAGGGCGGGGTCGCCGAAAGTTATGAACTGGGCTTCGGCGCGCCAATCCAGATTTCAGCTGAGCACGGCGAGGGCATGGCCGACCTGTACGAGGCGCTGATTCCGATCCTCGACCCGCTCATCGCGCGCGGTGAGGCGATGATCGAAAACGAAACGCAGGAAGAAACTGACGCACGTCTCGACGCCGAGCCGCTCAAGCTGGCGATCGTCGGACGCCCGAACGCGGGCAAGTCGACCCTCATCAACCGGCTGCTGGGCGAGGACCGCCTCGTTGTCGGGCCCGAGGCGGGCATCACTCGCGATTCGATTGCGATCGACTGGGAGTATCATTTCGACGACGCAGTTCGCCCGGTCCGCCTCGTCGATACCGCCGGGCTGCGCCGCCGTTCAAAGGTTACCGACAAGCTGGAACGGATGGCGGCGGTCGATACCAAGTTCGCCGTCGACTTCGCCGAGGTCGTCGTTCTGCTGCTCGACGCGACGCTGGGGCTAGAGGCGCAGGATCTTCGCATCGCCGACATGGTTCTGTCGGAGGGGCGGGCGCTCGTCATTGCCCTCAACAAATGGGACGCCGCGCACGACCTG
Organism: Sphingomonadales bacterium; assembly: GCA_038226115.1. Classification (GTDB taxonomy): domain Bacteria; phylum Pseudomonadota; class Alphaproteobacteria; order Sphingomonadales; family Sphingomonadaceae; genus Polymorphobacter_B. Next base: position 2,680 of record JBBRQR010000085.1, read on the forward strand.
TCGTCGCTGTTCCAGGGCGTGCGACGTGCCCTCGACGACGGCCTGTCGCAGATCAGGAACGTGCCGTTGGTGGCGTGCAGCGGGTTGACGGGGAAGAACCTCGACCTGTTGATGAAGGCGTCGTTCGATGCCCGCGCCGCGTGGAGCCGCCGCGTGTCGACGAGCGCCCTCAACCGCTGGTTCGAAGCCGCGCTCGACCGTAACCCGCCGCCTGCCGCCGGCGGCAAGCGGATCAAGCTGCGCTACGCCACCCAGGCCGCGACGCGCCCCCCGACGTTCGTCATCTTCGGCAATCGCACCGAAGACCTTCCCGCCAGCTATCACCGCTATCTCGTCAACTCGCTTCGCGAGGAACTGGATTTCGATGGTGTGCCGATCCGTCTAAACTTCCGCGGCGGGAAAAACCCGTTCGACGCGAAGACCTGATCTGGGCACTGGAGGTTATCGCTAACCAAGCCGGGCGACGAAGAAATCCAGGACTCGTCGGCTCGTGGCCGAGGAAAATTGGTGGGCCGTATATGCGACATTCAATTGGTCGACGATGTCCTTGCCGAATGCGGAAAACTGCGGTGGGATGATCGGCGTGAAATTCACCGTAGTCGGATCGGTCGTCTGATAATCTTTGGCGTCCAGCAGGCTTGCGGTCTTCAGCGAGGTATAAATGACCGCCGAGTCCGCCGTGCTGATCCCCGGGATCTGGCTGAACCGCGTCGAATAAACCGCGCTCGGTGCAACGATAATATACGACGTCGCAATCATGTGCCCGGCTAGCGCGTCCGAATTGATTTTGGCCGACGCATTGCGGTTAGGGTCCGCGAGCGTGTCGTTTTGCGCCATGGTCCAGATTCCCGGCACCGTCGTCGCCTGCGCGATCGCAAGCGAACCCGGTACGCAATGTTGATGGCTCGCCTTCCAATTGAGCAAAAAGGCGAAGCGTAGCGCCGCCCCCGCGCCATCCGAATGCCCCGAGCCAAACACCGGGGTCGATGGCAGCATCAACCCCAGGGTAACAAACATTGCGATCAATTTCTGGATGTTGGCCACATCGGGGCTCGCCGCCGGATTGCTCTGGTTAACGATTTGATCCCATGATTTGCCGACACGATCGTTGCTGTCGAGGGACGCAACCGCAAATCCAGACCCGATTGAGTCACGCGCGAACTTCAATTCTTCGATCTTGGTGAACTGGGAACCGCCATTGCCGCCACTCCCGTGAAACCGCAGGATCAAACCCCGCAGCGGAACGCTCGGGAAATGCCAGTAAGCGTTGACGGCCGCAGGATCGCTCGCGGCCAGCCTATTCAGGATCGTCGTGTTGGGCGTAAACGCCGCCAGTGGTTTGTACGTCGCCGTGACGGTCGTGTTTGTCGTCAGCGGCAAGGTACCGCTACGGCGTTCACCCGCAGTTTGCAGACTCGCGACCCCACCCGTCCACTTGTCGAACACCTGACCGGCCGGGTCGGCGTCGGCAAAGACGTCGAGCGTCGCCCCGGGCGTCTGCGTCGCGGCCTGGATACCGCTGACGACCGTCAGCGTGCCCGTCGGCGTCGGCGTCGGCGTGGGTGCCGGCATGGGGGTAGGGGCGGGCGTGGCCGACGACGCCCCAGGGCTGCCGCCGCTGCTGCACGACGCAGCGATGAGACCGAAGCCGCAGACTAATATCTCGCGTCGCTGGACTATAGTTTTCACGGTCGTCACCTTTTTCATATCGCGTGGAAAGTCGGCTGGCGTGTGAAACTGCGAAGAAATATCGGTTTCCCGGATATGACCTTTGCGGCGCATACGTCGGTGGGCGAAACTTTCACCCGTTGACATGCTGCGGCGATACGGCGCGGCGCGATGGTGCGGCAGACATCGAGCGATTGAACTGTCGATAGAAATGGCCCATCGCCTGATGGCGACCCGTGACAGTGCGTGTACGGTTGTCATTCATCCGCAGCAGGACAGGCCATGACCCGCGCTCTTTACGGCTACTGGCGATCGTCCGCCTCCTATCGCGTCCGCATCGCGCTCGCGGTGAAGGGGCTGGCGTATGAGCAGGTCGCGGTAAATCTCGCGCAGGGTGCCCAGACCGGGGTGGGGTTCAAATTGCTCAACCCGCAGGGATTTGTCCCGTATCTGATCGACGACACTGCCGGGCTTAACCAGAGTCTCGCGATCATCGAATATCTCGACGAGGTCTATCCTGACCCGCCGCTATTGCCCGGAGACGCTCTGGCTCGAGCGCGAGTACGCGGGGCGGCGCTACAAATTGCGTGCGATATCCATCCACTCAACAATTTGCGCGTTCTCAAATATCTGAGAGCCGAAATGGGGCAGGAGCAGGACGCCGTCGACACATGGTACCGGCATTGGGTCGAGGAAGGGTTTTCCGGGCTCGAGGAGATCGCCGAGCGGGCGGTGGGGGCGTATCTGTTCGGCGACACGGTGACGCTGGCCGATATCTGCCTCGTGCCCCAGATGTGGAATGCGCGGCGATTACAAGCCGATATTGCGCGCTTTCCCGCGCTCGTGGCGATCGATACGCGACTCAACGCGCTTACGGCGGTCACGGCGGCGCGCCCTGAGGCGCAACTCGATGCGGTGAGGTAAGTGCCTTGTATTCCGTACTATAACGGGTCGCTTCCGCCGCTTTCCGGTCGGGAAAAGCAGCGCTTCCCGTGACTACCATGATCCGCGGGTTGCTCGCGAAGATCGTCACGCGCGTTGTAGGACTAGAGCCGATTTCCCATAACCAAATGAGCTAATTCACCCGATGAACTTCCAATCCGACAATGCCGCCGGGGTCCGCCCCGATATTCTCGCCGCCGTCGCTGCCGCCGCCGGACCGAGCACTGCCGCCTATGACGACGACACTTGGTCAGCGCGTCTCGATGCGGCGTATTCCGACTTGTTCTCCACGCATTGTATAGTTTTGCCGGTTTCAACGGGTACAGCGGCAAACGCCCTTGCGCTCGCCGCGATGGTGCCGCCCTACGGCGCCATCGTCTGTCACAGCGAAGCTCACATCCATGTCGATGAGTGCGGTGCACCGGAATTTTTTACTGGAGGGGCCAAGCTACTGTTATGCAATGGCGACGAAGGAAAATTGTCGCCCGCCAGCGTCATGGCTGGAATGGCGTCGCACCGTGGCGGAGTCCATCAGGTCGTCGCCGCCGCCTTGTCACTCACGCAGGCTACCGAGTGCGGCACAATCTATTCGCCCGATGAGGTCAAAGCTCTCAGTTCGCTGGCACAAGAGCGTGGGTGGCGCGTTCATATGGACGGCGCACGCTTCGCCAACGCCGTCGTTGCAGCGGGTTGTCACCCTGGGGATTTGACGTGGCGGTCGGGTGTCGACGTGCTCAGCCTCGGGGTGATCAAAAATGGCGGTATGTCCGCAGAAGCACTTGTAATCTTTGACGGAAAACTGGCCGAATCGGTTCGGTACCGTCGCAAACGAGCAGGACATCTGCCGAGCAAGGGTCGCTTTAACGCCGCGCAGCTACTTGCTTATATCGATCAGGATCAATGGCTTGTAACTGCAGCCGCCGCCAATGCCGGTGCGCGACGGCTCGCCGATGTATTTGCGGGTCGGCTGGCGTATCCAACCCATGCCAACGAAGTGTTCGCCCGCCTGGAATTGGGCGAGGCCGATCGCCTGCGGGCGGCGGGCTTCGTGTTCTACGACTGGGGTGCGCCGACCGATCGCATCGCTCGATTTGTCGTCGCATGGGACACGTCGGTCCAGGCTGTCGACGCTTTGGCGGCAGCGATTGGTGCGGCCTAAACCTTTGAAGAAAAACGGTCATATTTCCGGAATCGATTTCACGACTGTAGCGGAATTTGCGCTCGTCACAGTAATTTGGGGTTCGACATGGCTGGTCATCAAAGGTCAGTTGGGCACTGTGCCTCCAGTTTGGTCGGTTGCGTACCGCTTCGCGATTGCCGCTGTAGCGCTAACCTTGGCTACGGTCGTGACCGGTCGCTGGCGATGGCTCAGCTGGCGCGGGCATGGCTTCGCCCTGATGGTTGGTGTCGCGCAATTCGCGCTGAACTTCAACCTCGTCTACGCCGCCGAAACGCGTCTTGCGTCGGGGTTAGTCGCATTGGTTTTTGCCCTTCTGGTTATTCCCAATACAATCTTCTCCGCTATCTTCCTTAAGACCTCTATCACGCGACGATTTGTCATCGGCACCATCGTCGGCGTGGCTGGCCTTCTTTTGCTGTTCGCGCACGACATCACCAACTCGACCTCGGGGAGTGAAATAGGCCTCGGCTTGCTGCTTGTTACCTGCGCGGTTCTCAGCGCATCGCTTGCTAATGTGTTGCAGGCCGGAAAGCTGGCCCGGTCACTTCCATCTTTGCCGACGCTAGCCATTGCAATGTCTTATGGTGCAGTGATCGATGCAATTTTTGCTTCCATGATCGCCGGTCGACCATCGATCGACCTTAGACCCGAATATTGGGCCGGATTGGTCTATCTGGCACTGGCGGCTTCGGTTATTGCCTTTTCGGTGTATTACCGTCTCATCAGGCGGATCGGTCCCGGTCCGGCGTCGTACACAAGTATCCTTGTACCGGTGATCGCCCTTTCGCTTTCGACGCTCTTCGAGGCGTATCAGTGGACGCCGTCGGCGGCGGCAGGAGCGTTTTTGGCGTTGACAGGCTTAATCATTGCTCTTGGGAAAAAGAACCGGACAGGCACGACCGCAGCCCCGCTCGATAGTCTGGAAATTCTGGAATAAAGTTTAGTTCGCGGCGCGCCTTGGCGACCGAGACCAATCGCGATTCGGTGTAAAAACCCCGCGCCATTGGCGACAGCGACTCGCTATTCGTTCCTACCAGTGGCGGATAGGTGCGACCAAGTAGATCACACGCATATTCGACAACGACGCGACCGGGCGCTGGCTCGCCATCACCTAGATTATAGACGCCGCTTAATCCGCGCTCGAATGATGCAATAACAGCTGTGCCGATGTCGTCGGCGTGGATCCGGCTAAAGCATTGATCTGTATCGACACGATACGCCCTGCCGGTGCGAATTTGGTCAACGGCCGATCGTCCTGGGCCATAGATTCCGGGGAGACGGAAGACGCGAACTTCGCAGCGCAACGCCTGCCACGCCCGGTCGGCGGCGACACGATCGGCCCGGCGACCACCTACTTCTGCCGTTTCGTCGACCCAAGCGCCGCCGGTGTCGCCGTACACCCCTGTCGATGAGAGATAGCCCAGCCAACGGGCGGGAGCGTTCTTAAGGGCCGCGCTGTGACGGATCAGGACGGGGTCGATTCCGTCGGTTGGGGGAACCGATGACAGGATATGGGTTGCGCCGGCAATGGCAGCTTCGGCTTCCGCGCTGTCGAGCATTACAGTATCAGCAGCCCCGGAACGTGCCGTTGCGGTTATTCGCCATCCGCGCGCGCGAAGGCGCTGTGCCAGCCGCCGCGTTGTGAAGCCGAGACCGAAAATCAAAAGGTGCATCGCCGCCTCATGTCCGTGACTTAACAAGTCTCCCGACCTTGATTAGGGATACCCCGTCTCCGCGAAGGATGAAAATGCCTGACTTACCCGTGCCGCCGACGATCCGCCTTGTCGACTATCGTCCCCCGGCGTGGCTCATCCCAGAAGTGTCGCTGCGCTTCGAGCTCGACGCCGAGCGGACTCGTATACATGCGAGGCTTGAGGTAATTCGAAATGGAGACGGTGATGCCCCCCTTATTCTTGACGGCGAAGACCTGACGCTGATTTCAGTGCTCGTTGACGGCCGCTCGGTCGAACCACAGGTCGATGCAGCTGGGTTGCATTTGATCATCGACGGCGACCGTGCCGTTGTCGAGACGGTCGTTGAGATCGCTCCCGCCGCCAATACGGTGCTGTTGGGCCTATATGCCAGCGGCGGCAATCTTTGTACCCAATGCGAGGCTGAAGGCTTCCGCCGGATAACCTATTTCGTTGATCGCCCCGATGTTCTGTCACGCTATTCGATGCGGCTCGAGGCCGACGCCGCGCATTATCCCGTTCTCCTCGGCAATGGCGAGAAACGAACCAGTGGCACCCTGACCGATGGTCGTCATTTTGCCGAATGGGTTGATCCATGGCCGAAGCCTAGTTATCTGTTCGCTCTGGTCGCCGGCAATCTAGGCTCGCTCTGCGACACGTTCGTCACCGCTTCCGGTAAGCAGGTTGATCTGGCGATTTGGGCTGCCGAAGGCGATCTGGCGCGCTGCTACCACGCGATGGCGGCGCTGAAGGCTTCAATGCGCTGGGATGAGGTCAATTACGGGCGTGAGTACGACTTGGCGGTATTCAACATCGTCGCGGTCGCCGATTTCAACGCCGGGGCAATGGAGAATAAAGGCCTTAACATATTCAATTCGAAATATATTCTCGCCGATCCCGATACTGCGACCGACGACGATTTTGACGCTGTGGCGGCGGTGGTTGCACATGAATATTTTCATAACTGGACCGGAAATCGCGTTACCTGCCGCGACTGGTTCCAGTTATCGCTCAAGGAGGGGCTGACCGTTTTTCGTGACCAAGGCTTTACCGCCGATCAGGGGTCTCCAGCTGTTAGCCGGATTGACGATGTTCGCACGTTGCGCGGCGCGCAATTTCCCGAGGATGCCGGCCCACTCGCCCATCCGATCCGACCCGCAGCGTATATTGAGATCGGTAATTTCTACACGTCGACGGTCTATAACAAGGGCGCCGAAGTCATTCGAATGCTCGCTACGATGCTAGGACCAAAGGATTTTCGTGCCGGGACCGACTTGTACTTCGACCGCTTCGACGGTCAGGCGGTAACCACCGACGATTGGCTGGACGTCATGGCTGAGGCGTCGGGGCGCGATCTTGGGTCTTTTCGCCGTTGGTACGCTCAGGCCGGGACACCGCGTATCACTGTCGGCCTAAGCCATGATGCCGCGACGGCGACGGCGAGGGTGCGGTTGACTCAGACGGTGCCGCCGACGCCGGGGCAGCCCGACAAGCTGCCGATGGCGATGCCGTTCCGAATCGCGCTGCTCGACCGGGTAACGGGCGAACGTCTCGGCGACGAGCACGTTGTCACGGTCGATGGCAGCGAGGAAGTCGTCTTCACCGGCATTGGTGAACCGCCGTTGATGTCGTTAAACCGGGGTTTCTCCGCTCCGGTAATTGTCGTCGCAGACCAGTCGCGCGCCGATCTGGCGCTGCTCGCCGCGCACGATGACGATCCCTTTGCGCGATGGGAAGCGACGCAACGGCTTGCGCTACAGATTTTGTCGGGTGACGACGACCCTGCGGACCTTGTTGCGACGGTCAAGGCAACGCTCGGCGCGGCGCTTGATCCCGAATTTACCGCCGAGGCGATTCTGCTGCCGACCGAGGCGGTGATCGGCGACGCGGCTGCGAGCGTCGACGTCGATGCCATCCACCGTCGGCGCCAAGCGGCGCGTCGGGCGATCGC
>JBBRQR010000086.1:0-10051 GCA_038226115.1 Sphingomonadales bacterium
CGGCGATCGGCGATGATGCGAGTGTCGCCCAAGCGGTCTGCGCCTTGGTCGCGATCGACGGCAACGACGCGCTTGTCGCCTATGTCGTTGCCCGGTCCGGTATCGCGGTCGATACGGCGCGAATCGCCGACGCCCTCAAATTGCGCCTGCCGTCATATATGCGCCCGGCGCTGTATGAGGTGATTGAGAAACTGCCGGTGCTCGTTTCGGGGAAGGTCGACCGCAAGGCCCTGCCCGCTCCCAGCGCGCGCGCCGCACCGACCGACCTCGTGCTGCCCGCAACGCCGCTCGAAGTGGAACTCCATCGCGCCTGGAGCGACGTATTCGCTCCGCTGCCGGTATCGGTCACCGCCAACTTCTTCGACGACCTCGGCGGACATTCGCTTCGTGCCGCGCGCGCGGTCTCGCGGGCACGGCAACTGCCCGGTCTCAGTGCGTTGTCGATCAACGACCTTTATGCCGCCCCGACGATCCGCGCACTCGCCCAGCGGCTAGACGAAAGTACGGGGAGCGGTGCCAGCGCCGCGCGACCGTTTGCGCCGGTGCGATCCGCGCGCTTCATCGCTTGCGCCGTCGCCCAGACGCTTGTGCTGCCCCTCATCTATGGCTTTGCCGGTCTCCAATGGCTGCTGCCCTATCTGACCTATGTCTATTGGGCGTCGAATGGCCTGTCGCGGCTCGAAGCAGCAGGTGTCGCGGCGGGGGCGTTTGCCGTGCTGCCGCCCGTGTTACTGCTCGGCTCGATCGCCTTCAAGTGGCTCGTCATCGGTCGCGTGCGGAGCGGCGATTACCCGCTATGGGGCGCTTATTATTTCCGCTGGTGGCTTGTGCGGCGGGTTCTTGAAACGGTCGCCTCGCAATATCTCGCCGGAACCCCCGCCTACACGCTTTACTACCGTCTGCTCGGAGCGCGCATCGGACGCGACGCGCTGCTGCTCTGCGATTTTGTCGACGCCGCCGACCTCGTCACGATCGGCGACGAAGCGTCGCTCGACGCCGGATCGATGCTGGCGACGAGCGCGGTCGAAGGCGGTCGCCTCCGCCTCGGGACGGTCACGGTCGGGGCGCGGGCGACAATCGGCGCAATGGCCGTCATCGGTCGTGATGCTGCCGTCGGTGACGATGCCGCGCTCGACGAATTGTCGGCGCTGCCCGCTGGCGGCACCCTGCCGTCGCGCGAACGCTGGTCGGGGTCGCCGGCGAAATATGCCGGGCCACACAATCCCGTCGCGCTGGCCGCGCTATCACCGCTGCGGCGTCACGCGATGGCATTTGCCCTGCTCGTCGCCGCTGGGCTGCTTCCGCTCGCCGCCTTGCTGCCGATTGCGCCCGGGCTGATCGCGATGATCGAGGCTGACTGGACGAGCGAGGGCTATGGCTTCATCGCCTTCGCTCCGCTGCTCGCCGCTGCCTACGTTATCTTGATGTGCGCGCTGATGGCGACGGTCAAATGGGCGTTGCTTGGCCGCGTTCGCGCCGGTGTTCATTCGGTCTGGAGCGGCTATTACCTGCGCTTCTGGATCGTCCGGCAGCTTGGCGCGCTCGCGCTCGAACTCCTCCATCCGATCTACGCGACCCTGTTCGTGCGACCGTGGTTCCGGCTGATGGGGGCCGATGTCGGTCGCCGCGCCGAGATTTCGACCGCGACATCGGTGGTCCACGACCTCGTCACGATCGGCCCCGAAAGCTTCGTTGCCGACGGCGTCGTCCTTGGTGCCGCGCGGCTGGTCCCCGGCGCGATCGTCCTCGCCCCGACGGTGATCGGGCGGCGCACCTTTATCGGCAACAGCGCGCTGATTCCCGCTGGCAGCACAATCGGCGATGATGCCTTGATCGGTGTGTTGTCGCGCCCGCCCGATGACGCGGGCCTTGCGGCCACCGCCGGCGCGACGTGGTTCGGTTCCCCGCCGCTGCGCTTGCCCGCGCGTCAGGTGGCGACGATGTTCGACGAAGGGGCGCGGTTCAACCCGCCGCGCCACCTGATCGCTGCGCGTCTGGCCATGGAGACACTGCGGACCATCCTGCCGCTGTCGATCTTCATCTCGCTGCTCAGCCTGTTGCTCAGCGTCGTCGGCGACCTTGCCGACGGGTCGCATCCCGGGTTGCGGATCACCCTCGCCTTCATCCCGCTCTACCTCGGCTTCGTCACTGCCGCCGGGCTCGCCGTCGTCGCGCTCAAATGGCTGGTGGTCGGGCGGTATGCGCCGGTGACGAAGCCGTTGTGGAGTTTCTTTGTCTGGCGAACCGAACTGGTCACGGCGACGTATGAAAATCTGGCGGTAAACCTGCTGCTGGCGCCGCTGCGCGGGACGCCGTGGCTGGCGGTCTATTTTCGCCTGATGGGGGCAAAGATCGGGCGGCGCGTCTATCTCGACACGACCGATATGACCGAATTCGACCTCGTCACGATCGGTGACGACGCCGCGCTCAACGACGCTGCCGGGATCCAGACCCATTTGTTCGAGGACCGGGTGATGAAAGTATCGCACGTCACCGTCGGCGCGCGGACAACGGTCGGCTCGCTCGCGATCGTCCTGTATGATGCCGTTATCGAGGACGGTGCCGAGCTGGGCGATCTGTCGGTCCTGATGAAAGGCGAAACGCTGCCGGCCGGGACCGCGTGGGAGGGGTCGCCCGCGCGCCCGACGGGCAGCTGACACGCTGGGCGTTTGCGATCGACGATGTGCCGCGCGGCGCGCCGGGGCCGGTTGCGCTGATACTGCCGCCAGTAATTATGGCGACACCACCGATACCGTTCGTTGATGAACCGTCCCGTGCCGCCGGTCGCAGCGTCGCGCGGCGGCAGGCGTTGACAACCTTGGCACAGCGCGTGCTCGGCCCGCTCGCGGTGCCGCCGCGCCTAATCGCCCATAACCACGGCGTTCGCCGCCTCGACGCGACCGCGTGGTTTGCGAGTGTTGCCGAGCGCTCTGGCTGGGCAGCCGCCGTGATCGCCCCGCACGCGATCGGAATCGACATCGAAAATTCGGACGACGCCGCTGCCGCCCGCGATGCGATCCTAACCGGTGTCGTGACCATCGACCTCGCCGCATGGCACGGCCTTGCCGGAGCATGGGCGGCGCGCGAGGCGGTTCTCAAGGCGATGGGTCGCGACCTGACGTCCGACCCGGGAGGCTGGCGCTTTAGCTGCGGCAGCGTCACCGTTGCGTGCGGCACGATAGTCCGCGTCGACCTCGTTGCTCGCGCCAATATGGTCGCAGCGGTTGCCTATGTTGGCGGTTGACCGTTGGCCGCCAGCACCGTGCCCGCCAGATGGAGCGATCCCGTGACGAGTACGACCGGTGGTCGCGTCCGGTCGGCGGCGTGCGCGATCGCGGTAAACGCCGCCGCAACATCGGCGGCAACGATTCCGGGCAACCCTGCTTCGCGGGCGCTGACGACAAGACCTTCGGGCGGGTGGGTCGCATGGCCGGGGAACGGCACCGCGTAAACGGCGGTCGCGCGACCGGCGAATGGCTTGAAAAATCCGGCTGCATCCTTGGTGTCGAGCATCCCGACGACCAGGTAGAATGGCCGCTCGGCGAGAGGATGGCTGCGAAACGCGTCGGCGATGGCGCGTGCGGCGGAAGGGTTGTGTCCGCCGTCGAGCCACGTTTCGCTCCCCGTCGGGAGGCGTGCGACGAGCGGGCCGTGGTCGAGCTTTTGCAGCCGCGCCGGCCATTCGGCCCAGCCCATCGCCGCGCGCAATGCCGCATCGGGAACGGCAACGGCGCTTTGCGCGCGCATCATCGCCACCGCGAGGGCGGCGTTGTCGAGCTGGTGCGCCCCCGCCAGCCGGGGCAGCGGCAGCGTGATTTTGCCCGAGGCGTCACGGAGGTGGAGCGCGCCTTCGTACAGCGCGGCATCCCAGTCGTCGCCGCGGATCAGCAACTGCGCCCCGGCAAGCCCGGCAACCTCGGCGATGCGCGCGGTGATCGCCTTGGGATAGCGCGAGACGACGAGCGGCACCCCGCGTTTGGCGATACCGGCCTTCTCCCCCGCGATATCGAGGATCGAATTACCCAGCCATTGCTGATGGTCGAGGCCGAGGGCAGCAATGCCGGTGACGACGGGTGTGACGACATTGGTGGCATCGAGGCGCCCGCCCAACCCAACCTCGACGACGCAGGCGTCCGCCGCAGTTCGCGTAAAGGCCAGAAGCGCCGCGGCGGTGGTAAGTTCGAAAAATGTGATCGGCGCGGTGCCGTTCGCATCGAGCACATCGCGCAGCGTGGTGATCAACGTCGCGTCGTCGATCAGGCTGCCGTTCAACCGAATCCGTTCGTTGAACCGAACGAGGTGCGGCGACGTATAGACGTGGACCCGCCGCCCCGCCGCCTCGAGGCCTGCGCGCAGAAAGGCAGCGGTCGACCCCTTGCCGTTGGTTCCGGCAACATGGAACACCGGCGGCAGCTTGCGATGGGGATTGCCGAGCCTGCCGAGCAGGCGTTCGAGCCGGTCGAGGCCAAGGTCGATCGTCGCCGGATGCAGCCGGAATGCCGCCGCGAGCAGCGCGTCGAGCACCGGATTGTCCGACCGCGCCGCCTCCATCCGCCTACGCCGTCGCCGCCTCGCGCTGGCGCATCAACAGCCCGATCACGCGCGCCAGCGTCGCCTTCAGGTCGCGGCGATGAACGACCATGTCGAGCATCCCATGGTCGAGCAGATATTCAGCGCGTTGAAATCCTTCGGGTAACTTCTCTCGGATCGTCTGCTCGATGACCCGCTGGCCGGCAAAACCGATCAACGCCCCGGGCTCGGCAATCTGGATATCGCCGAGCATCGCATAACTCGCGGTGACGCCACCGGTCGTCGGGTCGGTCATCACGACGATGTACGGCAGCCCGGCCTCGCGCAGTTCGGCGATAGCCACCGTCGTGCGCGGCATTTGCATCAAACTGAGAATGCCCTCTTGCATCCGCGCGCCGCCCGCCGCCGTGAACACGATGAACGGGCAGCGCGCCTTGACCGCCGCCATCGCCCCCGACAGGAACGCCTCACCGACACCGAGCCCCATCGACCCGCCCATGAAAGCGAAATTCTGGACCGCGACCACCGCCGCCTCGCCGCCGATCGTGCCGGTCGCGACGATCATCGCCTCGGGTTCGCCGGTCGTCGTCCGCGCGGTCTTCAGGCGATCGACGTACCGCTTCTGGTCGCGAAACTTGAGCGGATCCTCGGGCACCTTGGGCACGTCGAGGCGCTTATACTCGTCACCGTCGAAAATCTGGTGGAAACGGATCGTTGGATCGATCCGCTCGTGGTGGCCGCAGCGCGGGCAGACGCCGAGGTTTTCCTCGAAGTCTTTGATATACAACATGGCACTGCATTTGGCGCACTTGCGCCACAGATTTTCCGGCGTCTCGCGCCGCGTCAGCATTGCGGTCAATCGCGGGCGGATGCGCGTCAGCCAGCTCATGCCACAACACTCGTCGGGGCCCGGCGCGCGCCATGGACGGCGTCGGCGAGGCTGCGGACGAAGGCTTCCACCTGTTCGGGCAGGTCGTTGGCGCGGGCGATGGCGGCCGCGCCGATCAGCGACACGATCGCCGAGCCGACGACGACAGCATCGGCGTGGACCGCGATCGCCGCCGCCTGCTCGGGCGTGCGGATGCCGAAACCGACCGCGACCGGCAGCGCCGTCGCCGCCTTGATCCGGACAATGGCGGCGGCGATATCGCGCGCCTCGCCCGATCCCGCCCCGGTGATCCCGGCGACGGCGACGTAATAGATGAACCCCGACGCGCCACCGACCACAGCGGGTAGGCGAGCCGCGTCAGTCGTCGGCGTCGCGAGGCGAATCGTATGCAGGCCGTGGATGGCAAGATGGGGTGTCAATTCACCATCTTCCTCGGGTGGCAGGTCGACAACGATTACCCCGTCGAGACCGGCAGCTGCGGCCGCAGTGGCGAATTGCGCCGGACCATAAGCAAGAATGGGATTAAAATAACCCATCAGAATCAACGGCGTTGTCGCATTGGTAGCGCGAAACGCAGCAACTGCGGTCAAAACCCCGCGCAGGGTCGTGCCGCTACCGAGGCTGCGGATGTTACCTGCCTGGATCACCGGGCCGTCGGCCATCGGGTCGGTGAACGGCATCCCGATCTCGATGATATCGGCCCCACCGGCAACGAGCGCGGCAAGGATTTGCGGCATCCGGTCGAGGTCGGGGTCACCGGCGGTGACGAAAGTCACAAGCGCGGCACGGTCGGCGGCAGCGCAAGTAGCGAAGCGAGTGCCGAGGCGGTCGCTCGGGCTCACAGGCCAAACCCCAACGCTTCGGCGACGGTGAAGATGTCCTTGTCGCCGCGCCCGCACAGATTGGCGACGATGATGTCGTCCTTGCTCATCGTCGGGGCGAAACGCTCGATCGCCGCCAACGCATGGGCGGGTTCGAGCGCGGGGATGATGCCCTCGAGGGTGCATAGCCGCTGAAACGACGCGAGTGCCTCGGTATCGGTCGCCGATTGATATTCGACGCGCCCGATCGAATGGAGCCACGCGTGTTCGGGGCCGATGCCGGGATAGTCGAGCCCCGCCGAAATCGAATGCGCCTCGGCAATCTGACCGTCGGGATCCTGCAACAACAACGTCTTGTTGCCGTGAAGAACGCCGGGGACGCCGCCCGCGAGGCTCGCCGCATGCTGGTCGGTGTCGAGACCGTGACCCGCCGCCTCGACGCCGATCATGCGGACATCGTCGTCGAGGAACGGGTGGAACAGCCCGATCGCATTCGATCCGCCGCCGATCGCGGCGACGAGGACATCGGGCAGGCGGCCTTCAGCCTCGACGATCTGCTCGCGGGCTTCCTTGCCGATGACCGATTGGAAATCGCGGACGAGTTCGGGGTAGGGATGCGGCCCCGCCGCCGTGCCGATGATGTAGAACGTGTCGTCGACGTTGGTCACCCAGTCGCGCAGCGCTTCGTTCATCGCGTCCTTGAGCGTCTTCGACCCCGATTCGACGCTGCGGACTTCGGCCCCGAGCAGCTTCATGCGGAATACGTTCGGGGCCTGCCGCGCGATGTCGCGCGCGCCCATGTAGATCGTGCACGGCAGCCCCGCGCGCGCGGCAACGGTCGCGGTGGCGACGCCGTGCTGACCCGCCCCGGTCTCGGCGATGATCCGAGTCTTGCCCATCCGCTGCGCGAGCATCATCTGACCGATGCAATTATTGATCTTGTGCGCGCCGGTGTGATTGAGCTCGTCGCGCTTGAAATAGATTTTCGCACCACCGAGGGCATTGGTGAAGCGCTCGGCGAAATACAGCGGACTCGGGCGTCCGACATAATGCTTGAGCAGGTAGTCGAACTCGGCGGCGAACGCCGGGTCGGCCTGCGCCGCACGATACGCTTGCTCAAGGTCGAGGATCAGCGGCATCAGCGTCTCAGCGACGTAACGTCCGCCGAAAGCCCCAAAGTGGCCGCGCGCATCGGGGCCGGTGCGCAGGCTCGGCGAACGGACGGCGGCGGTCGCCATCACGCGGCTCGCGTAGCAGTGATGAAAGCCTTGATCTTGCTCACCGACTTCTCTCCTGGCGCATCCTCGACCCCCGACGACACGTCGACCAGAGGCGGTCGAGCGTAGCGCACGGCGTCGCCGACCGTTGCCGCGTCGAGGCCCCCCGACAGGCCCCACGCCCGGCCGATGTCGACGCCGTCGAGCAGCCGCCAATCGAACCGCACACCGTTGCCGCCGGGCAGGGCGGACCCCGTAGGCGCTTTGGCGTCGAACAGCAATCGGTCGCCACCGCCCGCAGCAACCGCTGCGACGACATCGTCACGCGATGCCACGCCTGCCGCGCGCCACACGGGCAGGCCGTAACGCGCGCGGACATTGGCGACACGCGCGGGGTCGACCCCATGAAGCTGAATGATATCGAGGGCTAATGCGGCGCGGTCGAGCAAGGCGTCATCAGGCTCAACAAATACGCCGACCCGAGCCACGCGACCGATGTCACGGCCCAATGCGAAGGCGTGGTCGGGCGCGATATCGCGCGGCGACGCAGCGAAAAAGACAAAACCGATGTGGCTTGCGCCCGCTGTTACCGACGCGTCGACCGTTTCCCGCGTCGTCAGCCCGCAAATCTTGATATCGACCGTCACTACGCGGCAAGGCTCTCAACGATGGCCGCCGCCGCCGCCGCCGGGTCAGGGGCAGCGGTGATCGGTCGTCCGACAACAAGCATCGACGCGCCGTGAGCGATCGCAGCGGCGGGCGATGACACTCGTTTTTGATCGTCGCGGGCGGCGCCTACCGGACGGATGCCGGGCACGACAAAATAGCCTCCAGGCCATTCCGCCTTGATTCCGGCAACTTCGAGCCCTGAACAGACGACACCATCAAGTCCGCATTCTTTTGCCAGCCGTGCCAGACGCAGCGTCTGGATCGTGGCGATCCCCGTCGTTGCCTCGTTGGTTTCGATGCCCGTGCGTTTCAGATCGAGATCTGAGAGGCTCGTCAGGACGGTAACCGCGACGACTTTGATATCGGGGCCCGCGATCCGCCGCGCACGCTTCAACATTTCCCGGCCGCCGGCTCCGTGAACAGTAAGCACGGCTGGGGCGAGGTCGCGCACCGACTGGATCGCACGCGACACCGTGTTGGGAATATCGTGAAATTTAAGGTCGAGGAACAGCGGCAGGCCAAATTCGCTCAACCGACGAACACCATCCGGACCATTTGCAGCAAAAAATTGGAGCCCGAGCTTGATGCCGCCGACGTGCGGCCGGACGGCTCTGACCAGCTTGCGGGCTCTGCCGAGGTCGGCAGTGTCGATCGCGACAAATACAGGGTTGGTCATGGCATCGGGGGAAAGGCGGTCGTCGGTGACGGCGACGCGACCCGGGGGCCGGTCGACAGCGCGTCGTCGAGCAGGCGTTCGACCTTCGCCGTCCGCCGCCGCCACGATGCCCGCGCCGCGAAATGAACGAGTAAAATGGGCAGCCAGCCAAGCACAAACGCAATGAAAACAACGACCGGCAACGGTGTCATCGCCCTGCTGCCATCGGGCAGCACAATGCCGACCGGCGTCCAGTTCGAGTAGGCAAATAATATAAACAGCGCGAGGACGATGCCGAACAGGATGAGTCGCAGGGCTTTCATTGCCGTCGTCCCCTTCAAAGTTCGCCGTCGATTGCCGGGATGCCTTCGGCGTCGAGAGCCGCCATCAACGCCGTTGCCGTCGTGTCGAGCAGGTCCTGATCGACGCTGCGGACCACGAAATTGGCTCCGGTCCGCCCGTCGCGCCAAAACGGATACGAGCCGATCTGAACCCCGTCGTGCGCCTTTTCGACGGCAGCGAGCAGGCTCGCAACGCGGCTCTCAACCGTCCACGCCGCCACCGTTCGCGAACGCACCGGGCGGCCACCGGGAAGGGTGTCATCGAGCGACTCGAGCATCGAGCGAGTGATCGCCGGAACCCCCGCCATGATGAAAATGTTACCAAATCGGATACCGGGTGCCTTGGTTCGCGGATTGGCGATCAGCTCTGCTCCGGCTGGGACCCGCGCCATCCGCAACCGCGCTTCGTTGATCGCGTCGCCATAATGATCGGTGAGGACGGCAACCGCCTGCGGGTGCAAAACCACTTCGACACCAAGGGCTTGGGCGATCGCGTCGACCGTGATGTCGTCATGCGTCGGACCGATGCCACCGGTCGTGAACAGATAATCATGCGCAACGCGTAGTGCGTTGACCGCCGCAACAATCGCTGCGGTATCATCCGCGACGACGCGAACCTCACGCAAGCGGATGCCCTGTAGGCCGAGCCATTTCGCCAGATAGGCGATATTGGCGTCCTGCGTCCGCCCCGAAAGAATCTCATCGCCGATCACGACTAAGGCAGCCGTGAAGATACGGTCGTCGTCAGGGGCGGCGGTTGCAGGCATAGGTGCGGTTTAGCCCAGCCGTGACCAAGTGTCGACAACGGCGGCCTATCCCCCTATTTTGTCGCGGATGAATGAAACTGCCTACCTCGACGAACCGTCGGCCACCATTAAGCTCCACGATGCGGCCGCGTTCGCCGGAATGCGGGCGGCGGGGCAGGTTGC
>JBBRQR010000087.1:0-10024 GCA_038226115.1 Sphingomonadales bacterium
CGAGCCGCCCGCCGACGTCGCTGCTGCACCGCTTCCGGCACCGTGCCTGCCACGCTCGGGCCGTCCGCGCGACGAAGCCCTGCCCCGCGCCGAAACGGTCGAATTCTGGAATGGTTTCGGCGGATTTCACGACGATGGCCGCGAATATGCCGTTATCCTCGCCGACCGGACGACGACACCGGCCCCGTGGATCAACGTCCTCGCTAACCCTGACTTCGGCTGTCAGGTATCGGCCGACGGGCTCGGCGCGATCTGGTCGGGGAACGCGCGCGAGAACCAGCTGACGCCGTGGTCGAACGATACCGTCGCCGACCCGCCCGGCGACATGCTGTACCTCCGCGACGTCGATAGCGGTCACCTGTGGTCGCCGACGTTCGCCCCCGCCGGGCCTGGGGGCGCGCGCATTGCCCGCCACGGCTTCGGGTACAGCCGATTCCACGCCTTTGGCCATGGCATCGAGAGCGATCTGCTCGTCCACGTCCCCCTCGACGCGCCGCTGCGCCTCGCACGGCTGACGCTTCACAACCGCTCAGCGACCCCCCGGACGCTGTCGGTCACCGGCTATGCCGAATGGGTGCTCGGCGGTGGTCGGTCGAAAACTGCCGCGCATATCGTCACCGAGTTCGACGCTGCCACCGGGGCCTTATTCGCCCGCAATCCGTTCGACGCCGATAACGGGACGCGGATCGCTTTTGCCGATCTCGGCGGGTGTCAGCTCGGCTGGACGTGCGACCGCGCCGCCTTCGTCGGGCACGGAGGCAGCCTCGCAGCGCCCGCCGGATTGGCCAGCGGTCGACCATTGTCGGCGGCGTCCGGCGCGGGGCTCGACCCCTGCGCCGTCCTGACGACCGAGGTCACGCTTCCACCCGGCGGGTCGTGCGAGATCGTGTGGACGATCGGTCAGGCGAGCGACCGCGACACCGCGCGGGCGCTGGTCATGGCATGGCGCGATATCGACCTCGACGCCGAACTGGAGCGGACCACGGCGCAGTGGCGCAAGACGCTGGGGACGATCGAACTGCACAGCCCCGACCGGGCAATGGATATCATGCTCAACGGCTGGCTTTTGTATCAGGTGCTCGGCTGCCGGGTGTGGGGGCGTGCCGGCTTCTATCAGGCGAGCGGAGCTTACGGTTTCCGCGACCAGCTTCAGGACGGCGGAGCCTTGCTACTGGCACGTCCCGAGCTTGTCCGTCCTCACCTGCTTCGCGCCGCCGGGCGGCAGTTCCGCGAAGGCGACGTCCAGCATTGGTGGCTGCCCGAAAGCGGGCGCGGCGTCCGCACTCGCATCTCCGACGATCGCGGTTGGTTGGCGCTCTCGGTTGCCGACTATGTCGAGACGACCGGCGACGTCGCGGTGCTCGACACGCCGATCCCGTTCCTCCTCGGCCGTGCGCTTCAGCCCGGCGAACACGATGCTTTTTATCTGCCCGAAACAAGCACCGATCAGGCCTCGCTCTACACCCACTGCGCGTTGGCGCTCGACCAGTCGGTGGCAATGACCGGTGCCCTCGGGCTACCGCTGATCGGCGGGGGCGACTGGAACGACGGCATGAACCGAGTCGGCGAAGGCGGTCAGGGGATGAGCGTCTGGCTCGGCTGGCACTTGATTTACGCCCTCCACCGCTTCGCGCCGTTCGCCGACACGCGCGAACCCGATCGTGCAGCGCGTTGGCGGGCCCATGCCGAGGCGGTCCGCACCGCGATCGAGGCAGTGGCGTGGGACGGCGAATGGTATCGGCGCGCTACCTACGATGACGGGACATGGCTCGGCTCGACGAACAGCGACGAATGCCAGATCGACTCGATCGCTCAAACATGGTCGGTCATCAGCGGGGCGGGCGATCAGGCCCGCGCACGGCAGGCGATGGCATCGGTCGACCGACATCTCGTCGATCGCACGGCGCGACTGGTCAAATTGTTTACCCCGCCGTTCGAGCACACGACGCACGACCCTGGCTATATCCGCAGTTATCCGCCCGGATTGCGCGAAAACGGCGGGCAGTACAGCCATGCGGCGATGTGGACGATCCTCGCCAAGGCGCGGCTTGGCGACGGCCGCGGCGCCGTCGACCTGTTCGACCTGCTCAACCCAATCAATCACGCCCTGACTGCAGCCCAGGCAGGACACTATCGCGTCGAGCCGTATGTCGTCGCCGCCGACATTTATTCCGTAGCACCGCACGACGGTCGCGGCGGCTGGACATGGTACACAGGGGCCGCCGGGTGGATGTACCGCGCGGGGGTCGAAGGCATTCTGGGACTGCGCCGGGTCGGCGGCGGCATTCACCTGAAACCGTGCCTCCCGCCCGACTGGCCGAGCGTCGAGATCAGGCTGCGCCTCGACGGTGCAGAGTATGCGATTCAGATCACGCGGGGGGAACCCGATGCTTTGCCGTGCTGCGCTCTCGACAATCGCCCCTTGGAGTTGAGCGACGGGTCGGTTTCGTGGGTGATCGCACCGGGCGAGCACCTTGTCCGCTGGACGACCAACTGATCGATGCGTGTGCGGTCATGCGGCGATTGATCGGGATCGTGCGGCGGCATTTCCGCCCCTAATGCTCGTACCCCAGACGCCCCGGTGCGATCGCCGTGCCGCCGACACCGATCACCGTCAGCCCCGCTCCGGTGGCGACGCGACCGACGCGCGTTACTCCGGCGGGCATGGCTGCTCCCGCTGGCGCAGTAATCAACAACTCGTAGTCATCCCCCGCGCTCGCCAACCCAAGCAACCCCACATCGTCGCGGGTGACACGCGCCGCCGCCGCCGCCGAAACCGGGAGCAAAGCGAGGTCGATCATCACCGCGACGCTGCTCGCCGCCGCTAGTCGGCCCGCGTCAAGGAGAAGCCCATCGGACACGTCCATCGCCGCCGTCGCCACCCCGACCAAAGCGCGACCGAGGGGCAGGCGGGGTTCGGGACGTCGGAAGCGATTGAGCAAAAAGGCATCGGCAGCCGCATCACCGCGCGCGATGGCCAGGCCTAGCCCGGCGTCGCCAATCGTGCCGCTTACCCAGATGTCGTCGCCGGGCATCGCTCCTGCCCGCGACAGCGCCGTCCCCGCCTCAACTGCACCGATTGCCGTCATGCCGAGCACCGCCGCCGCCAACCCGCGGACGGTATCGCCGCCCCACAGCGCGACGCCCCAACGGTCGAGGCCGCGTCCAAGCCCGGCGGTGAACGCCCGCAACCACGGCTCATCCTCCGCCGCGCTCAGGCCAAGGCCGAGGAGGACCCCGAGCGGACGTGCCCCCATTGCCGCGAGATCGGACAGATTCACCGCAAGCAGCTTCGCGGCAATCGTCTCAGGCGGATCATCGGGGAGATAATGAACCCCGGCGGCCAACACATCATGGGTGAAAACAAGATCGCGCCCGAGCGGCGGACTCAAGACAGCAGCATCATCGTTCAGGCCGCGCGCCACCGGACTTGTCGCCAGCGGCGCGAGCAGCCGCGCGATCAGGTCGGTCTCACGCACCGTCCGGCCCGCGCTCGCTCCGCGCCACCGCGTCGAGCAAGCCGTTGACGAACGCCGTCTCACTGCGATCGTAGAAGGCGTGGGCGACGTCCATATATTCGTCGATGACGGTCGTCGTCGACACGTCGGGACGGGCGATCAACTCATACACTCCGGCGCGCAAGAGCCCGCGCAATGGGCGATCGAGACGGCCTAGCGCCCAGCCGGTCGCAAGGTTGGCCGCGATCAGCGCGTCGATCTCGCTCCCTCGCGCCGCAACTCCGGCGACGAGATCGTCGAAGAAATCATGGTCGGCGGGCCGGTATTCGGCATCCTCGATCGTCGCGCCGAGCCGGTGGCGGTGAAATTCGTGGAGCAATCCGGGCACAGTGCCCCCCGCCATTTCGCGCTGATAGAGCGCTTGGACCGCCGCCAATCGCGCCGCCGACCGCGCGTTGCCCTTACGCGCCTTTTTCAATTTCGTCTGTGCCATGGCGGTGGATGTAGCGACGGCGGGTCGACCTGTCATCCTCCGCGGCGCAACGTAAACCGCACCCGTCGCCCGCGGAAGTCTAGCGCGACGCGACGGAAGACCTCGAGCACATCGGTGCCGATCAGCAACGCTGGCGATTTCTCCAGCCCGAACAGGCGGAACGGCGGTGCGTCGGCAAAGGCGACATTGACCCCGGCAAGGTCGAGGCCGCCGATCTTGATACTCGGCAGCGTCGCCAGGTTTGCGGTCAACGTTTGCCCGGTGACGCTGGTCAGGACGATCGGACGCGACGGCGGCGGACGGCGAGTGCCGAAAACGCGCGCCTGGAGCGCGAGATTACCCATCGTCACCTCCGACCCGGTATCGATCACCGCATAGATCGGGGTTCCGGCGACGCTCGCTGCCGTCAGGATTAGCTGGCCGTTGCGGCGATGCGCGACGACGACGATCTCATCGCCGCCACTGACTGGCTCGGGCCGCCGTGCGTCCTGAACGGTGATTGTCTTTTTGTCGAAATCGAGGAGGAGCCGCTGATCGGCGAGCGCGTCGATGCCGACGATCCCCTGCGCGCCGAGGTAACGTTCGGGCAGTGCCGGGGCGGAGATCCCGTTAATCGTGGTCGCCCCCAGCTTGAGCGCATCGATCCGCACCGTGCCGACGCGCGCCGACCCGGCCATTCCCTGCAGTTTGACAACGCGCCCCTCGGGCAAGGCGAGTTGTTCGGCGAGACCAAGGCCGATAACTGAGCGATCGGCCCCGCTATCGACGAGGAAGCGGTACGGGCCGTGGCCGTTAACATCGACGGCGATGAACATCCGCGTTTTGACCTGATCGGCGGCAAGCGGATCACCGATAACCTCGAGGCTATTGTCGATCACCGCCGGTGCGATCTTTGGCACTCCGGGTCCGACGACGGGCGCGGCAGCGGCAAGTGCCAGCGCGGCGAGCAGTGGGATTAACATACCGCTTGATTGGGCCGATTCGACCCGGTCCGCAAGCGTAGGACACAGGCAGCGGTTGGCCCCGACGCGGCAGCGGACGGGAGTTATCGCGTCCGCATAACGGCTAGGCCAACATCTCGCAGCGACCGACTGATCTACTCGGCGAATCGCTCGCGCAGCGCGATCATCGCCAGCGCCGCCTTCGCCGCCTCCCCGCCCTTGTCCTTTTCGCTTCGCCGCGCCCTCACCCACGCCTGCGCTTCGTTTTCGACGGTCAGGATCCCGTTGCCGATCGCGATTCCGTCGAGGGTCAGCGCCATCAGCCCGCGCGCGCTTTCGGACGCGACAACCTCGAAATGGTACGTCTCGCCGCGGATGACAGTGCCGAGTGCGACGAAGCCGTCGAAACGATCGGCGGCAAGCCCGACCGCGCCAGGAATCTCGAGCGCGCCAGGGACGGTGACGACCTCGTGCGTTGCGCCCGCCGCGTCGAGTGCCGTTGTCGCGCCGTCGAGAAGGGCGTCGGCGAGTTCGGTGTAGAAGCGCGCTTCGACGATTAGCAGGTGGGGCATTATTCATTCCTCGGAGGAAAAGCGGTCAATCGACTGCCCCCGGGATCGCCCGCTCGCCGACAACGGTCAACCCATAGCCCGTTAGGCCGACGATCGTGCGATGGGCGTTGGTCAGCAAAATCATGTCGGTGACCCCCAGATCGACGAGGATCTGCGCGCCGATGCCATAGTCGCGCAGCGCCGCCGGCTGTTCCCCTTGGCCGCGCGCGCGCATCTGGCTGCTGATCGCGGTCGGCGCGCCGTCGCGGAGGACAACGACGATCCCGGCTCCGGCGTCACCGATGATGTCCATCGCACGCTGCAACTGACCGGTCCGCTCGTCGTCCTCGGCGAGCAGATCGGTGAACATCGACATTGTGTGCATCCGCACCAGTGTCGGCTTCGCCGGATCGATATGTCCCTTTTGCAGAATGATATGCTCGCCGTATTCGGCAGTATTAGCATAGGTTTTCGCCGTCCAGCGCCCGCCGTGATGGCTGTCGATCGTCATTTCGGCGACACACTTGACGAGGTTGTCGTGGCGCATCCGGTAGGCGATGAGGTCGCGAATCGTGCCGATCTTCAGCCCGTGTTCGGCGGCGAAACCGAGCAGGTCGTCCAACCGCGCCATGGTCCCGTCGTCGTTCATGATCTCGCAGATGACGCCGCTCGGGTTGAGGCCCGCCAGCCGCGACACGTCGACCGCTGCCTCGGTATGCCCGGCGCGCACCAGCACGCCGCCATCGCGCGCGACGAGGGGAAAGACGTGCCCCGGCGTGACGATGTGGCTCGCGTCCTTGCCGGCATCGATCGCGACCGACACGGTGCGCGCACGGTCGGCGGCGCTGATCCCGGTGGTGACACCGTCGCGTGCCTCGATCGACACGGTGAAGGCAGTTTCGTGGCGGGTACCGTTGTGGCGGCTCATCAGCGGCAGGCCGAGCGCCTTTACCCGGTCGGCGGCAAGCGCGAGGCAGATCAGCCCGCGACCGTGCTTGGCCATGAAATTGATCGCCGCCGGGGTCGCCATCTGCGCTGGAATGATGAGGTCGCCCTCGTTCTCGCGGTCCTCGTCGTCGACGAGGATGAACATCCGGCCATTTTTGGCCTCGTCGATAATCTCCTCGATCCCAACGAGGCTACGCGGCGCGGTCTGGCGCGTCAGATAGGCGTCGAGCTTCCGGAGCGTGTCGGCGGTCGGATTCCACTCCGAATCGTCGAGATTACGGAGCGAATTTTTGTGGAGGCCAGCGGCGGCGGCGAGCCCCGACCGGCTTTCGGCGCTATCGCCGACCAGCATCCGCACCCGTTCGATCGTCGTCATGTTTCACACTCCAATGTGAAATATATGACGATGGTCACATCAGGATGTCAACACGTCGCGCATACGCCCGAGATAACGCGCCAAAACGTCGATCTCGATATTGACTGCATTCCCCTCCGCTAGCGACCCGAGCGTCGTCCACTGCGCGGTATGCGGGATGATGTTGAGATCGAAGCGGACGCCGCCATCGCGACTCGCGCCAACGCCATTCACCGTGAGTGACACGCCGCTGAGGCCGACCGACCCCTTGGCGGCGATGTACGGCGCGACGCTCGCGGGCGCGTCGATGACCAGCTTGATCGACCCGCCCTCGGCATCGGCGGACACTACGGCGGCGACAGCGTCGACATGGCCGGTGACTATATGCCCGCCAAGTTCGTCGCCGACCTTGAGCGCACGTTCTAGATTCAATCTCGCGCCGACGGTCCATTGCGCCGCCGCGCTGTGGCGCAGCGTTTCATTGCTGACGTCGACGGCAAAGCTGCCGGGTGCCTTGTCGACAACGGTCAGGCACACGCCCGAACACGCAATCGACGCGCCGAGCGCGACGCCAGCGGTGTCGTAGGCGGTCGAAATCGTCACGCGAAGGTCGGCGCGCTGTTCGACCGCGATGACGGTGCCGATGTCGGTGATGATGCCGGTGAACATCGTCGTGACCTAGCGCGTGCGGTCGAATTCCTCAATCCCGTCCAAGCCGAGGTCGACCGTGTCAACGCGCCGCCAGCGACCGTGCGCAGCGGCGAGGTCGGCCAAGCCAAGGTCGCCGATCGCGCGCCCTCCGCCGATCACGATCGGCGCGCGATAGACAAGCAGCCGGTCGACGCAATCGGCGGCAAGAAAACGCGTCGCCACCTGCGCCCCGCCCTCGACGAGGACCGTCAGGACGGTCGAATCGGCATCGAGATCGGACAGGTCGCGAAGGATCATTGCGTCGGCGATCCGCACGGTAGGCGAGATTTCTGTGAGCGACGTGCTCAACACTGCTCGCCGGGGTGCGCGGTCGGCTAGCCCATCGAGGCGGACATCGAGCGCGGGGTCATCGGCGGCAAGCGTGCCGGCACCCACGATAACGACATCGCACCGCGCGCGCTCGAGATGGGCGTGGGCGCGGGCACGCTCGCCGGTAAACCACCGACTGCTCCCGTCGGCGAGGGCGATGCTGCCGTCGAGCGACATCGCCAGTTTCAGGGTGACGTGGGCGCGTGCGTGGCGTTGCCGCATGAAGAATCCGGCGTTGAGCCGCTCAGCTTCGGCCTGCCGCCCGCCAACCGTCACCGCGATCCCCGCCGCGCGAATGCAGGTGAACCCCTGCCCCGTCGTTCTTGGATCGGGGTCGGGGCCGCATGCGACAACTCGCGCCACACCGCTTGCGATCAGCGCGTTGGTACAGGCGGGACCGCGCGTCGAGACATGGGCGCATGGTTCGAGCGTGACGTAGGCGGTCGCGCCTCGAGCCGCGACGCCTGCCGCAGTGAGCGCCATCGCCTCGGCATGGGGCCTCCCCCCTGGCTGGGTCCAGCCACGCCCGACGACGCGGCCAGCGTTGACGATGACACATCCAACGCTCGGATTCGGCGCAGTCCGCCCGATGCCCCGCGACGCCAGCGTGAGCGCCGCACCCAGCCAGCGCTCGTCGCTCACTTGGCTCTCGGCGCAACCTTGGGCGCGACATAGCCCTCGGGCTGAAGCTCCTTCGGCTGAGCGGAAATAAAGGCGTCATACTGTGCCTGCGCCTTGACCTGCGTCGGCCCCTTCAGCGTCGCGATATAGGTTCGCGACTCGGTCGCGTCGCCCCGCGCCTTCGCGACGACGGCTGCATTATCCGCAGCGATGTCAGCAGCGCTGCGGTTTGCCGGCCAGCTTTTGACGAATACGACCGGAACGACCTTGCCCGAATAGCCCCAGCGCGATTCGAGCAGAAAGGCGGTGACGATGATGCCGGTCGCAAGAAATGCCAGCCCGCCGATAACGAGACGCGAGCGTGGGATAGTGCGAAAGCGGGCAACAATCGAGGACATCGACGACTCCGTGATCAATCACGGATATAAGCACGCTCCGCCGCCCCCGCCAGCCGTCAGGCTGGCTGCGCTGCCATTGCCAGCCGCACCAGTGCCGCATCGCGCCCGATCAGCGGGAGCAGCGCCGCCATCTCCGGCCCCACGTCGCGCCCTGTCAGCGCGAGACGCAGCGGGTGGAAAAGCGCCCGGCCTTTGCGCCCCGTCGTGGCCTTCAGGGCCGTCGTCCAGTCGCGCCAGACAGCATCGGTCCAATCAAGATCGGCAAGCAATGTGCGCGCCGCCGTGACGAATTCGCCGTCACCGTCGTCGAGCGTTGCCGCGACCGGCCCCGCAATTACTGCCGCCCATCCGCTTGCCGCCGCGACCGTTTCGCAGTTGCCCCGCACTGCGTCCCACACCGCCGCGCCAACCCCCGGAAGACGGTCGGCGACGGCGGCAAACGGCAGCGCGTGGACAGTCTTCGCGCTCAATGTCGCCAATTCGACAGGGTCAAAGCGGACGGTTGCACGCCCGAATGCGGCGAAGTCGAACCCGGCGATCAGCGCGGCATCGTCGGAAGGCTCGATCGCGTGACTCGTCCCCAGCCGCGCAAGGAACGCGCGCACCGCCGCGGCCTCAATTCCTGCCGCGCGCCACGCAGCCACGCCTTCGGACCCGATCCGCTTCGACAGCGCGGCGTCCGCCCCGGATAGCAGCGGCAAATGCGCAAGTTCGGGCGGCGCGGCGCCCAGCGCGGCGAACATCTGCAGCTGGACGCCTGAATTGGTGACATGGTCCTCGCCGCGAACGATCGTCGTCACGCCCATGTCGATGTCGTCGACGACCGACGGCAGCATATACAGCCATGACCCGTCGGCGCGGCGGATGACAGGGTCGCTTAGCGACGCCGGATCGACGTGGCAGTCGCCGCGCACGCGGTCATGCCACACGACTGGCGCGTTCGTGTCGAGCCAAAACCGCCAGTGCGGTGCAATCCCCTTCGCCGCGAACGCCGCATGGTCGGCATCGGTCAGCGCGAGCGCGGCACGATCGTACACCGGCGGCAGCCCCTGGCCCGCCTGCACCCGCCGCTTAAGATCAAGCTGCTCGGGCGTCTCATACGCGCGGTACGCCCGACCTTGCGCTGCCAGCCGATCGAGCACGGCGTCGTACAGCACACAGCGATCCGACTGCCGCACCTCGGCATCCGGCGTCAGCCCGAGCCAGTCGAGGTCAGCGCGGATCGCCGCCGCCGACGCA
>JBBRQR010000088.1:0-9982 GCA_038226115.1 Sphingomonadales bacterium
AATCCGGCAGGATCGCCGAGACATTCGGCAGGACAACCTCATAATCCGTCACGACCAGCGGCAGCTCAACCGTGACACCGCGCAGGGCACGATCATCCCGGGCGACCGCCGCGAGTTGCGCCAGGACGAGCGCCGTGCGACCGACGACCGCCGCGAACTTCGTCACGATCAGGATCGGCGCTTCGACGAGCCGAACCGCGAGAACCGCGTCGACGAGCGGAACCGCGAGAACCGCGAGAACCGCGTCGACGAGCGGCGCGAGCTTCGCCAAGATGAACGCCGCGAGTTCCGCGATGATCGCCGCGGCTACGGCGACGGCGACCGCTACGCGCGCTTCCGGGGTGACCGCTTCGACTACCCGCGCGGCTTCGGGTATCGCTATTACGGGATCGGGACGTTCCTGCCCCGCGTCTTCTTCGACCAGCGTTATTACATCGGTCGACCCGACTACTATCGCCTGCCCCGGGCTTTCGCGGGTGCGCATTGGGTTCGGGTCGGGCCCGACGCGCTGCTCGTCCGCAACT
Source organism: Sphingomonadales bacterium (assembly GCA_038226115.1). Classification (GTDB taxonomy): domain Bacteria; phylum Pseudomonadota; class Alphaproteobacteria; order Sphingomonadales; family Sphingomonadaceae; genus Polymorphobacter_B. The sequence goes on from JBBRQR010000088.1 coordinate 525, forward strand.
ATGACGGGCGCGTCGTTCGCGTTATCCGCAGCCTGTTCTATTAGGCCGGAATCGCCGTCACGTAATAATTGACCGACATATCGCGCCCGAGGACGAACCCCGTCCCCGGGCGCCACGTCATGCCGGTGGTATCGGTGACGACGAACCCGGCCGTCGCCAGCTCGGCGGTCAGCTCCTCGGGCGTCACGAATTTCTTCCAGTCGTGCGCGCCGCGCGGGATCGTCCGTGTGATCCGCTCGGCCCCGACGATGAGCGTCGCATAGCTGAACGCGGTGCGGTTCGGCGTCGACATCACGAGCGTCCCGGCATCGGCGGTCAGTGTCCGCAGCGCCGCTAGAAACGCGGGCCGGTCGGCGACGTGCTCGACGACCTCCATGCAGGTGACGAGGTCGAACACTGCCCCCTCGCCCGCAAGCACCTCGACCGGCGCGGCGCGGTAGGTGATGGTCAGCCCGGCGGTGGCGGCGTGTGCGTGGGCGGCGGCGATATTCTCCGGCGCGGCGTCGATGGCGGTAACCGCCGCGCCCATCCGCGCCAGCGGCTCGGCGAGCAGCCCCGCGCCGCAGCCGACATCGAGCGCCGTCATGCCGCTAAGCAGGTGGCGTGCGCGCGGATCACCACCCTTGGCCAGCACGGCGTCGCGGATATAGCCGAGCCGCAGCGGATTGATCCGATGGAGCATGGCCGAGCTTCCCGCCGGGTCCCACCAATCGGCGGCGAGGGCACCGAAGAAGGTCGCTTCGGCGGTGTCGATCGTGGCCATCTCGCTGCTCCACCTGTCCTTGTCATCCCCGCTCAGGCGGGGCCCCATGACCTCAACCGGTCGAGGTCATGGGGCCCCGCCTGCGCGGGGATGACAACAAGGAGAGAAGCGTTCCGCGAATCGGAACCTCCCCAACCTTGCCTTAATCCCGTCGTCCTCTATCACGCGGGGGCGGCACGCCAAGCGCCGCCGTTGTCGCTAACCGGGCCACAGGCGGCAACGCCGCCGTCCCAACAGGATCTGCCGTGCCCCGCATTGTCATGAAATTCGGCGGGACGTCGATGGCCGGGATCGAGCGCATCCGCGAGGTCGCGTCGCGCGTCGCCGCCGAGGTCGCGCGCGGCAATGAGGTCGCCGTCGTCGTCTCGGCGATGGCGGGCGAGACCGATCGGCTCGTCGGCTTCGCCCATGCCGCATCGCCGCTCGCCGACCGCGCCGAATACGACGTCGTTGTCGCCAGCGGCGAACAGGTCACCGCCGGGTTGCTTGCCATCGCGCTTCATGCGGCAGGCGTTCCGGCGCGTTCGTGGCTCGGCTGGCAGCTTGCGGTGCAGACGACCGACGCCCACGCGACCGCGCGGATCGAGGACATCGACACGACTTCGGTTCTGGCGAGCATGGCGGCAGGGACGGTCGCCGTCGTGCCGGGATTTCAGGGAGTCGGTCCCGATGGACGAGTGACGACCCTCGGGCGCGGCGGATCGGACACGTCGGCGGTGGCGCTGGCGGCAGCGCTGAAGGCCGACCGCTGCGACATCTACACCGATGTCGACGGTGTCTACACGACCGACCCGCGCATCGTACCGCGCGCGCGCAAGCTGAAGCGGATCACCTATGAGGAGATGCTCGAACTTGCGAGCGTCGGCGCCAAGGTGCTCCAGACGCGCTCGGTCGAACTGGCGATGAAGGAAAAGGTTCGCGTTCAGGTGCTGTCGAGCTTTACGGCAATCGGGGACGACCCCGAACCAGGCACCATGGTGGTCGATGAGGATGAAAGCGTGGAACAGGAACTGATCGCCGGCGTCGCGTACAACCGCAACGAAGCGAAGATCACCGTCGCCGGGGTTCCCGACAAGCCCGGCGTCGTCGCGTCGATCTTCGGCGCATTGGCCGACGCGCAGGTCAACGTCGACATGATCGTCCAGAACATCGCTTATGTCGCCGGGACGACCGACGTCACCTTCACCGTCCCGCGCACCGAACTCGCCTTGAGCGAGGACGTGCTGGCCAAGGCGAAGGCGCTGATCGGCTATGCCAGTGTCACCAGCGACGCGGCGGTAGCGAAGATCTCGGTCGTCGGCGTCGGCATGCGGAGCCACGCCGGAATCGCGGTGACGATGTTCCGCGCGCTTGGCGACCGCGGCATCAACATCCAGGCGATCACGACGAGCGAGATCAAGATCAGCGTGCTGATCGCCGAGGAATATACCGAGTTGGCGGTGCGCGTGTTGCACACGGCGTATGGGTTGGACGCGACGTGAGCCGCCTCGACCACCTTTCGCAGCGCGGGCGCGAGTTCCTCGGTTCGACCCACGCCATCATGGCGGGGGCGATGACATGGGTGTCGGAGCGTACCCTCGTCAGCGCGATCAGTAACGCGGGTGGGTTCGGCGTCATCGCGTGCGGGGCGATGCCGCCGCATATCCTCGATGCCGAGATCGTCGCGACGAAGGCGCTCACCGACAAGCCTTTCGGGGTTAATCTCATCACCCTTCACCCGGCGATGGACGAGCTGATCGACATTTGCGGGCGGCATAATGTCAGCCATGTCGTCCTCGCGGGTGGCCTGCCGTCGGGCACCGCGATCGCGCGGATCAAGGGCACCGGCGCGAAACTGATGTGCTTCGCGCCAACCGCCGCGCTCGCGCGCAAGTTGGTGCGATCGGGCGTCGACGCCATCGTCATCGAAGGAAGCGAGGCAGGCGGCCACATCGGCCCGGTCAGCACGTCGGTGCTGGCGCAGGAGATCCTCCCCGCCGTGACCGACGTGCCGGTGTTCGTCGCGGGCGGCATCGGGCGCGGCTCGGCCATCGCTGCCTACCTCGAAATGGGGGCGAGCGGGGTCCAGCTCGGCACGCGCTTTGCCGCCGCGACCGAGAGCGTGGCGCACGCCAACTTCAAGCGCGCCTTCATCCGCGCGTCGGCGCGCGATGCGGTGGCCAGCGTCCAGCTCGACCCACGCCTGCCGGTCATCCCCGTCCGCGCGCTCAAGAACGCGGGCAGCGAGGCGTTCATCGCCAAGCAGCGCGAAATCGCCAACCTTGTCGACGCGGGCACGGTGACGCTCGCCGAGGGACAACTCGCGATCGAGCATTATTGGGCGGGCGCCCTCCGCCGCGCGGTCGTCGACGGCGATATCGACACGGGGTCGCTGATGGCGGGGCAGTCGGTCGGCATGGTCGACGCGGTCACGCCGGTCGCCGACATCATCGCCGAGCTCGTGCGCGACGCCGAGGCGGCGCTGGCAGGACGCGACTAGACCGTGCCCCCCATCTCCCCCGCCCGCGCGATCCTCCGGCGCTTGCACGATGTCATGGCATCGTCGACCAGCGCGCAGGCGAAGCTGAACGAGGTCGTCGCGGTCGTTGCCGAGCAGCTCGATAGCGAGGTCGCGTCGATCTATCTGCTCCGCGACGGCGTCCTCGAACTGTTCGCCACCAAGGGCCTCGCGCAGGCGGCGGTCCATGTCACGCGGCTGGCGATGGGCGAGGGGCTGACCGGCGTCATCGCCGCGACGCGCGAGCCGTTGAACCTTGCCGAGGCGCGCGCCCACCCCGATTTTGCCTTCCGCCCCGAAACCGGCGAGGAAATTTTCCACTCGTTCGCGGGCGTCCCGATCGTCCGGCGCGAGGCGTCGGTCGGCGTCCTGTGCGTCCAGCACGCCGACCCGCGCGAATACGCCGAGGTCGAGATCGAAGTCCTCCAGACCGTCGCGATGGTGCTGGCCGAGCTGATCGCCGGCGCGGGGCTGATCGACGACGTCGCGGTCGCCAAGGCGCGTCGCGCCGCGAGCGGGCCGGTGCGGTTGCCGGGGTTGAAGCTCGTCGACGGCCTCGCGCGCGGCACCGCCGTCTTCCACCAGCCGCGCATCGTCGTCGAACACACCGTCGCCGAAGACATCGAGGCCGAGCGCGCGCGCGTCTACGGCGCGTTCATCCGCATGCGCGAGCAGATCGACGGCATGGTCAAACAGGCCGAGTTCGCGGGCGGCGATTCGGCCGAAGTCCTCGAAACGTACAAGATGTTCGCCTATGACGAAGGCTGGTCGAGGCGGATCAACGAGGCGATCGACACCGGACTGACCGCCGAGGCTGCGATCGAGCGGGTCCACGCGCGGACGCAGGCGAAGATGCGCTCGATCCCCGACCCGTATCTGCGTGAGCGCCTCGCCGACCTCGACGACCTGTCGAACCGACTGATTCGCATCGTTTCGGGGCAGCTTGGCAGCGCCGCCCACGCCGGGCTGCGCGGCGACACGATCGTCGTCGCGCGCAACCTCGGCCCCGCCGAGCTGCTCGAATACGACCGGCGTTTCCTCCGGGGCATCGTCCTTGAGGAAGGGTCGTTGACCGCGCACGTCACCATCGTCGCACGCGCAATGGGGGTGGCGGTCGTCGGGCGGGTCCGCGACCTGCGGACGACGATCGCCGACGGCGACGAATTGCTCGTCGACGGCGCAGCGGGTGCCGTCTTCGTCCGCCCGAGCACGGCGATGGTCAAATCATTTGCCGCGACGAGCGCGGTCAAGGCCAAGCGCCAGGCGGCATACGCCAAGCTGCGCGACCTGCCGCCGGTCACGCTCGACGGTGCGCGGATCACGCTGATGATGAACGCGGGGCTGCAGGGCGACGCCGCATTGCTCAACGAAACCAATGCCGACGGCATCGGGCTGTTCCGCACCGAATTCCAGTTCCTCGTCTCGGCGACACTCCCTCGGCGCGAGCGGCAGACGGCGCTGTACAAGGCGATCCTCGACGCCGCGCGCGACCGCCCGGTCGTCTTCCGCACCGTCGACATCGGCGGCGACAAGGCGGTCCCGTATATGCGCGACGGCGAGCATGATGATGAAAACCCGGCGATGGGCTGGCGCGCGCTCCGCCTCGCGCTCGGGCGCAGCGGGCTGATGAAGGTCCAGGCGCGCGCCCTGCTCGACGCGGGGGCGGGGCGGACGCTAAACATCATGTTCCCGATGGTCAGCGAGCCGTGGGAGTTCGACGCGGCGAAGGCGATCGTCGAGGACCAGCGCGAGTGGCTGACGGCATCGGGCCGCGCGCATCCGGCGCAAGTGCGGTACGGCGCGATGCTCGAAGTTCCGGCGCTGGCCGAAACGCTCGACGTCCTGCTGCCGAGAATCGATTTCCTGTCGGTCGGGACAAACGACCTGACGCAGTTCCTGTTCGCCGCCGACCGCGCCAACCCGGCGCTTGCCGACCGCTACGACTGGCTGTCGCCCGCGATTTTGCGTTTTCTGCGCCGTGTCGTCACCCAATGCCACGACGCGGGCGTGCCGGTGACGGTGTGTGGCGAGATGGGCGGGCGGCCGTTGGAGGCGCTCGCGCTGATGGCGATCGGGGTCGAGCGCCTGTCGATCACGCCGGCCGCAATCGGTCCGGTGAAAGCGATGGTCCGCTCGGTTACACTCGCCCGCGTCCGCGCGGCGATGACGGCATGGCTGACCGACGGCAGCCCGACGATCCGCGCCGACCTGACGACGCTGGCGGCGAGCGAAGGCGTCGCCCTGTAGAAGCGCGGCCGATGGATCGGGTGCTATGGTCCCCGGCGAATCGGCACGGCGCGCCGCGGCCCCCGCCTGCGACCTAGGCCGGAAACACCTTCCGCCACGCGGTCACGGCGACGCTCGCGAACAGCCCGGCCTGGGCATAGGGGTCGTCGGCGGCGAACGCGATCGCGGCTTTGCGGTCGGTGAAGTCGACGATCATCAGCGAGCCGATGGGGCCGCCATCGAGGCCGAGAAGGGGCCCGCCGGCAAGGATGCGCTCGTGGATCGCTTCGAGATGGGCGAGATGGTCGGGGCGGGTCGCGGCGCGAAGGTCGCTGCTGCCAGGTTTGTCGATGCAGTGAATCGCAAAATACATGGTCTGTCCCGGTTGCCCCGCAACGGTCTATCGTCTGGCCGCGACGACGGCCAGCCGCTTTCGGCTTGGTTGACGCCGCGCCTGCTATCGCCTAAGCGCGCTCCCTCGAAGAACACCGGTTGCCAGGATAGAGACGATGTCGCGTATCTGCGAACTCACCGCCAAGGGGCGGATGGTCGGAAACAATGTTTCCCATGCCAATAACAAGACCAAGCGGCTGTTTTTGCCCAATTTGCAGAACGTCACGCTGATGTCGGACGTGCTCGGTCGTTCGGTGCGCCTGCGCGTGTCGATGAACGGTCTGCGCTGCGTCGAACACGTCGGCGGCCTCGACAACTGGCTGATCAAGACCAAGGCCGAAAAGCTGAGCGACCGCGCGGTCAAGCTCAAGCGCGAGATCAAGAAGAAGATCGCGGCTGCTGAGGCCCCTGCCGCCGAAGCCCCCGCCGCCGCCTGACGCGGGCGGCGGATCAGGTCGCATGACCGCGCGTCCGCCCATCACCGTTCGCGCCGCGACCGTCGCCGACCGCGCCGTCGTCGCGACGATCCTCGCCCGCGCTTTCGTCGCCGATCCGGCGCTTGGCTTTATCTTCCCCGATGTGACGTCGCGGCCCCGCCGCCTGCGCGCCTTCTTCGACCTGGTCGTCCGCAGCGAGGCGGATGCGAGCGACTGGTGCATCGCGGGCGATGGCGCGGTTCCCGGCGACGCGGCGGCCGTGACGATCTGGCGGCGACCGGGGGCGTGGAAGACACCGCCGTCGGCAATGCTGCGGCTGATCGTGCCGATGCTGACGACGTTCGGCACCGCGCTGCCACGCGCACTCCGGCTGCAGGCGCTGCTCGAGGCGAACCATCCGACCGCGCCGCACTGGTATCTCGAATTCGCCGGATGCGTTCCCGAACGCCACGGCCGCGGCTTTGGCGGTGCGGCGATCCGTGCGCGGCTGGCGGAGACCGACTCTGCCGGGGTGCCGACTGCGCTCGAAACCGCGAACCCGGCGAATTTACCGCTGTATGGCGCGCTCGGCTTCCGTGTCACCGGTGACTTTGCCGTCACCCCCGACCTGCATTTCTGGTCGATGTGGCGCGACCCGGCCTGACCCCGACGAATTCATTTTCCTACAGCCCTGTCAATGCGTTAGACTGCGCCGGTCGCCACCGGGCGCGCTCGTTCGTTTTCTCATTGTGAGGCGTCCCCCCCGATTCGGCCCCGCCGGGGAAAGAGGAAAAGATTTTTCTGCGTGGCCGTGAACTTCGTGTGAACTTCGCGCTGTGATCGCCCGTCGGGCAGCCCGACAAAGCACCGTCGTCGGCGTAAACTCATGTGACCTTCCACGCCGCCCGCCACGCGATTCCGTCCCTCGCCACAGAGGGCTGCACCGTGAAGAATGTGAAGTTAGCGCCGTCGCGGTGGCGCGCCGAGCGTGGGCACCGTAGAGACGGCGCGATGCGCACCGCCGACGATGTTCTCCACCATGTTTTCGGCTTCCCGGCGTTCCGGGGCTTGCAGGGCGGGATCATCGCCGACGTCTGCGCCGGGCGCGACGTGCTCGCGATCATGCCGACCGGCGCGGGCAAGTCACTTTGTTACCAGGTTCCCGCGCTGGTCCGCCCCGGCGTCGCGATCGTCGTCTCGCCGCTGATCGCGCTGATGGCCGATCAGGTGCGGAGCTTGCGCGCCTACGGGGTCCGCGCGGCGACGCTCAACAGTACGTCGGACGACAGCGCCGCCACCATCGGGAGCTTGCACGACGGTGAGATGGACGTGCTGTTCGTCGCCCCCGAACGCGTCGCACAACCCGGCTTCCGCGCCCTCGTCGCCCGGCTCGAGGTCGCGCTGGTGGCGATCGACGAGGCGCATTGCGTCAGCCAATGGGGCCACGACTTCCGCCCCGAATACCGCCAGTTGCGCGGCTTCGCCGATTCGCTCCCAGGCGTCCCCCGCGTCGCGCTGACCGCGACTGCCGACAAGGCGACGCGCGCCGACATCCTCGATCAGCTCGGCATCGCGCCCGACCGCATGGTCGTCGCCGGGTTCGACCGCCCGAATATCCGGTATGAGGTCACCCCCAAGACCAATTCGATGCGCCAGCTGGCGGCGTTCCTCGACACGCAGCGCGGCAATAGCGGCATCGTCTACGCCCCGACCCGCGCCATCACCGACCGCGTCGCCGAGGCGCTGGCCAAAGCGGGAGTTCCGGCGCTGCCGTACCACGCGGGGCTCGATGCGGCGGTCCGCAACCGCAATCAGGCGACCTTCGTCGCGGCGGAAACGAGCGTCATGGTCGCCACCGTCGCCTTCGGCATGGGCATCGACAAGCCCGACGTCCGCTTCGTCGCGCACCTTGGCCTGCCCAAGTCGATCGAGGCCTATTATCAGGAAACGGGCCGCGCCGGCCGCGACGGCGACCCGGCGGTCGCGCATTTGCTCTACGGCGCCGACGACATCGCCCGCGCGCGGCAGTTCATCGCCGCGAACGACGCGAGCGCCGAACGCAAGGCGGCCGAGACGACACGGCTCAACGCGCTGATCGCCTTCTGCGAGACGAGCCAGTGCCGCCGGATCCCGTTGCTGACGTACTTCGGCGACCCCGCGCCGGGGCCGTGCGGCAACTGCGACACCTGCCTCGCCCCGCCCGTGCTGGCCGACGCGACCGAGGCAGCGCGCAAATTGCTATCCGCCGTCTATCGCACTGGGCAACGCTTCGGCGTCGGCCACTTGGTCGACGTGTTGCGCGGCACCGCGAGCGAAAAGGCGCGCAAGTTCGGCCACGAACAGCTGTCGGTGTTCGGCATCGGCCGCGACGTGCCGCAGGCGAACTGGCAGGCGCTCGCGCGTCAGCTCGAAGCGAGCGAGGCGCTCGTGCGCGACCCCGAACACGGCGGGCTGATGCTCGGCCCCGCCGCCCGCCCGATCCTCAAGGGTGAAGCGACGATCGCGCTCCGCGAAGTCGCCGCCGCCCCCGCCCGTGAACGCCGTGACCGTGCCGCACGCGCGAGCGGCCCCGACGATCCGGTGTTCGAGGCGCTCCGCCGCGTCCGCCGCGACCTCGCCGCCGCGAGCGGGGTCCCGCCGTATGTCGTCTTCCACGATGCGACCCTTCGCGCGATGGCCGCCGACCGTCCGGCGACCCTCGCCGACCTGGGCCGTGTCAGCGGCGTCGGCGCACGCAAGCTCGAAGCATACGGCGCGGCGTTCCTCGAGGCGCTGCAACAGGCGGCGTGACCGCTGCGCCGCTGACCGCTATGACCCCCCGATGACCGAACCCGACATCATCGCCAAGACCTTCGACCCCGCCGAGATCGAGCCGCGCCTGTATGCGGCGTGGGAGGCGAGCGGCGCGTTCCGCCCTGAACGGCCCGACGCGACGCCGTTCACCATCGTCATCCCGCCGCCGAACGTGACAGGGTCGCTCCACCTCGGCCACGCGCTCGACAACACGCTCCAGGACGTGCTGATCCGCTATCACCGGCTCAAGGGGCGCGACGCGCTGTGGGTCGTCGGCACCGACCATGCCGGCATCGCGACGCAGATGGTCGTCGAGAGGACGATCGCGAGCCAGGGTCTCAAGCGCACCGACATGCCGCGCGAGGCGTTC
>JBBRQR010000089.1:0-9963 GCA_038226115.1 Sphingomonadales bacterium
CGATGGCAACGACACGCCCGACGTCGGCGCCATCGTCCTGATGTTCGAAGCGACCTTCGACACACCGCGCGGCGATTTCAACACACTGCTCGGCTCGTCTGCCATCTTTACCTGAAAGGATTCTCGCGATGCACTTACCCAACGCCTCGATCAACTTCAACGCGCTGCACGATGCCGCGCGGGCGGCCGAGAGCGAGGGCCGCATGCTCGAGGCCGTGCCCGCGCACTGCATCATGCATGCCGAGCAGGCCGCGCCGAACCACATCGGCGACCAGGTGGCGGCAGATGCACCGCCGATGTCGGACACGTTCAGCGACCACGACGAAGCCTAATTCCCCCTTTCCCCTCGATAGGAGTCCGCCGCTATGGCCGATCTTAGTATCAAGAGTGCAATCGGTATCACCGTCGAAACGACGTCGGGCACTTTCAATGCGCCGAACTCGACCACCGATCTGCTGCAGTCGTCAGACCTGAAGGTTGCGGTCAACGGCATCACGCAAGAGATTAACGAATATACCGGCTCGATCCATTCGGTTGGCCCGGTCGTGCTCGGCAAGACATTCGATGTGACCATGAAGGTCTATTTGCGCGGACCAGGCGGCAATTCCCCGCCAGCCGCCGGCGCATGGGTTCCCGGTCGCGTACTGCGCGCCGCCGCATTCAGCGAGACGATCGTCAGCGCCGCAATTCCAGCCTCGCCCGAAGCGATTGCCACCGGCACGACTAATTCGGTAACGCTCGGCACCAGCGCGGCCGCGACGCAGGATCTCTACAAGGCAATGTTCGTGCTCTTGTCGGGCATTCAGACCGGCACCGCACCGCGCGCCCTGACAATGCTCCGCAGCTACAACGCCGCCAAACTGGCGCTGCTCGCCGAAACCGCAGCGGCGGCGATCACCGGCACCTATCAGATTCCGAAGCAGCTGGTGTACTCGCTGTCGCCGTCGTCGACGGTGCCGACGCTTTCGGTATCGGTCTGGCAGGGATCGCGGCGCTGGGATGGTGTCGGCATGGCGGTATCGTCGTTCAAGATGATGCTGCCCGTTGCCAGCCGGACCAACACCGCGCTGCCGGAACTGGAAGTCACCTTGAGCGGCAATCTTGCGGCCAATTACGATGACCCCGCGCCGCTCATCACGCCCGGCCTTGCGATCCCGCCGTTCCGCGACGGCAAAATGTATGTCGCGGGCCTGCCGATGGGAGGTGCCAGCCTTGGCATCGACTTCAACGCGACGGTCGCCTATCCGCCGAACGCCAACCAGCCGAACGGCACCGACCCCGCGCAGATGGCAAAGACCAAGCGCACGGTACAGCTGACGCTCAATCAGGTGCTCAAGGCGACGCAGGACTTCACTGCCATCGCCGACGGCCAGATCAATCAAGCGATCATGGCGACCTACGGCACCGCGTCCGGCAATTTCTTCGGGGCGATCGTGACCGATGCCCGGTTCGATTATCTGTCGCCGGATACCAGCGGCGAATACATCACCAGCACCGGGCAGGCGTTCGTCGACGGCGCGAACAAAGACATCACGCTCGCCATCGCGTTCTATCCGTAATGCGTGGGGCGAGCGCCGCCGCGCTCGCCCCCCGATCAGGCTTGGGAGGGCCGTCACATGATTCCACTTTCACGAGACGAGATCGAGCACTTCACGCCCGATAGCCTCGCCAACGTCGCACCGAAACCGACGATCCGTATGCGCCCCGCGTCACCGCGCGACGAACGGACTATCGCCAGCGCTTGCCGGATCGAAGGGCTGACGCACCACAACGCCGAAGCCATCCGCGCCGAGCAGCTGCGCGCGCTTCGCGCAATGTGGTCGCCCGAAATCTTCGAAACCGAGTCCGCACGCCTTCGCGGCGCATGGGATTCGCTCGATCAAGGCGTCGCTATCCCCGACGACGAGGCGCAAGCCTTGAGCGAACTGTCGCTCGAGCTGCACCGCCATTGGCGGCCGCTGCGCCAGATGCACGATGATAACGAGGTATTCGAACGCGACTTCCCGCGCCTGGCGCTGTGCATCTTCATCGCCGGATGGTCGAATATCGATGTGCCGTACAAGCGTGTCAGCGGCCAGGTGCCGCTCGAGACGATCGACCTGCTACTGCGCGAGGTTGAGGCGATCGAAGCCCGCGCGATTGCCGACAAGATCGATGGTGCATCGCCCGGCGTCGCGGTGCCGCAGGTGAACATCAAGGCACTGCAGCACGTCGCGCTTACCCAAGGTGAGCGGGGAAACTCATCATCGCCGTCGCCGTCGCCTTCCACCCCGAGTGGTTCGATGACGGATGGGCCGACGGCGGTGCAGGCCAAGCCCATACATGGATCGTCGCCGACGTCGAATACCGTGAAAACCCGGCGCACAAGGTCGACAAAGCCGACTTCGACCTGATCTCGATCTACCACGATTGCCTCGACGGTAACGGCGGCATCCGCGCTTGGCCCGACGGCGGCGCGCTGCTCGACCAGCCGGCCAAGCTGCTATCGGCTTTCCGCGTCATCGCGCGCGAGAAGGACCGCTATAAGGAGAATCGCTGATGCAGTTTGAGGTGCGGCCGCCATCGTCGGCGTCCTACGCCAGCGCCAAGCGGATCACATTGACCAGGCTATCGCGCGCCGTCGGCAAGGCCACCGACGATACCGCGCGCGAAGCCCGCAACGATATGAAAACGGCGATGCTCAATACCGGGCTCGGCAAGCTGTCGCGGGCGATCCGCTATACGTCGGACAAGGCGAAGGGGCGTATCCCCGACATCAACTCCAACACGAACCGATGGCGCGCGGGCGCAACCGTCTTTGCGACCAACGGCTCGGATCGGACCGAAGGCGCGCTGCAGAGCTATACGAACAGCACGACGACGATCGTCCCGCGCCGCGGTCGCTGGCTCGCAATCGCCACCGACGAGATCCCCAAGCGCGTCGGTCGCTACAGAATGACGCCGGAACTGTACGTGTCATCGGGACTCGACCGCCGCATCGGCGAGCTTGAGTTCATACCGAGTAAGAGGCCGAACGAGGCGCTGCTGATCGCGCGCAACGTCTCGGTCAACGGCGCGCGCGGCTTCGGTCAGGCGCGGCGTATCCCGCGACACGGCCGAACCCCGGGCGGCCGCAAGCGGGTCGATTTCGTCGTCGCCTTCATCCTTATCCGCATCACGCGGCGCGCCGAGCGGTTCAATCCTGGCGCGATCTTCAAAGGGCAATTCCTGAAATTGCCCGATCGTATCAAGTCCAATCTCATCGGCAGCGGCCAATCGGGCGCAGTCGGTGGCCCCATCATCGCCAGCTCTGGCGGCTCATTCACACAGGGAGGATAGCATGGCCGGCGCATACCCCCCGCTGATCCTTAATTTGTCGGCGCGGCTTGACGGCAGCGTCGCGGCATCGTTCGCACAGTTTGAGCGCTCCGGCGTCCAATCGGCGCAGCGGGTGAGCGTAAGCCTCGCGTCGACGGGCCGGGAAGCGAATAACGTCGCCGATAAGATGCGTATCGCCGCGAGCGCCGCGCGACTGTTCGAAGGCGGCATCGGCGGGCTCGCTTCGCGCCTATCGGCGAGCGGTGAACTATTCCGCACGACCAGCACGATCTTTGCGACTGCGCTTGCGGCAGCGGCCGGCGGCGGCGCGATCATCAAGGCGCTCGCCGACGTCCAAAACCTGCAGGCGCGGCTCCGCTCGCTGTCCGGCAGTCAAGAGGCGTTCACCCGCGCCCAGGCCGACACGCTCAAGATCGCACGCGATAGCCGGTCGAACATCGACGACACGATCAAGCTCTATTCGCGGTTGCTGATCTTGGCGGACCAATTCGGCATCAGCCAAAAGCGCATCGGGACTTTCACGCGCGTCGTTCAGACGACGCAGCAGTTGCAGGGCTTGACCGGCTACGAGGCGAACTTATCGAATCAGGAAATTGCGCATGCCTTTGATTCCGACTTCAAGGGCGTAGGTCAGCAGCTTCGGCAATTGTCGCGCGAGAGTCCGCTGCTCCTGAACACAATCGTCGAAGGGCTCGGAAACCTGCATCTTAAAGGTTACGCTCCGACAATCGAAGGCATGCGCGCGTTTGCGAAACAGGGAAAATTATCATCGGAACTGGTCGCGCAGGCAGTGGAGTCGATGCAAGGCAAAGTTCAGGCGCGGTTGAACGCGATGGATCTGACGCTCACGCAAGCAAGCAACAACCTGAAAACGTCGTTGACGTCCTTCTATATCAAACTTGAAGAGTCGACGGGAGTAGCAAGCGGTACGGCGAGTGCGATCGATGGACTGTCACGCCATCTAGGCGACATCGGCGGCGCGCTTGCCTTGGCTGGTGCGGCCATAACCGGCAAGTTTCTCGGCCCGATGATCGCGAGCGGCGTCACGTCAGTGCGCGCCGGAGTGCAGATCGCCAGCACAGCCGCAGGGTTCGGCACCGCTGCAACCGCAGCGGCGGCGTTCGGTGAACAGCAGCTTGTGTTGCAAGGCATCCTGACCCGCGGCAACATTCCAATCACGCAGCAGGCGGCGTTAATCGAAGCGCTCGGCGTGGCATTCGCCACGGCATCGTCGCCGACAGAGGTATTCGCCGCTGCCGAAATTGCCTTGCGCGACGTCATGGCAGCAGCCGCAATCCCGTTGGCGCAGCAGACGATCCTGCTCTCTGAACTATCCGCCGCCGAAACATCGGCCGTCGGTACACTTAGCGCGTTAGAAATACAGCAGCAGGCGCTTGCCGAAATAATGACGCTGGCGAACATTCCGCTCGCCGAGCAGGCCGCGCTACTACTGCGGCTGGAAGTCGCGACCGGCACGGCAGCGACAGGGGTGCTCGCCCTTGACGGCGTTGTTGCTGCGACAGCCGCAACGGCGGCAACGCTCGGAGCCGCGTTAAAAGGGCTTGTAACATTTGTCGGCGGACCGTTTGGCGTCGCGATCATCGCCGCCGGCGGTTTGCTCTATCTGCTCTCGACGCGCGAGGATCTTGTCGCCAGCGGCGCCGAGCGCGCCGGACTATCGCAAGACGAGTTCGCCAAGCACATCGCGGCAACAACGGGCGTCATTTTACAGCAAAATGACGCGCTCAAGAAAAATTACGACCTGACGAGCAACCGCGGCGTGCAAGCAGCAAATGCCGACCTGGCTGGTCGCACTAGCGATGTTCAAAGCAATCAAAGCCTCTTGGCGAACACCATTCAAATCCTTGGAAAGCAGGCGGAATCAGACGGCAAGAATGCCTTTGCGATCCGCGCGGCGATCGTTGCCAATAATATCCGGCGCGGTGAGTCCATTCAGAAAGTTCGGGATGACCTTGACCATCTACAGGGTCTAGCCCCTGAATACTTTAAGCCGAACAAAATGCTCGGCTACGATTTCAAGACCGACGCGAACCGGACGCTCGATCAGTTGGCTGCCGCAGTCACGTCGCGCACAGATGCGACGAAGCGCTACGCTGAAGCCCTTGAAGCCGTCAAGCACATCAACGACCCTAAAATGAAAGGCGGCAGTGAACCGAACGACAAGGAGATCAGCGTACTCGTTGCCAAGGATAAGGCTTTGGTCGATGCCATCGACGCGAGTACGCCCGCCCTTGTTGCGGCAAAGCGCCGGCACGACTACGCGCTCGCACAGATCGACGCCGACTATAAGATAAAGGGCAAGATCGCACCCGAAGCAATCAGCGAATACGAGCAGAAGCGCACTGCGGTTGAGCGAGCTTACGGCGACGAAGTTGCCGCGATCAAGTCCGGCGTCGCAGCCACTAGGGCCGCGCTGGCGCAAGGGAAGCGCGACCGAGCTGCCGATAATGCCGATAAGCGCGACAAGGCCCGCGAAGCCGCCGAGATCGAGCGCGAGGGCGAGCGTTTACGCGCGTTCATCAACAAGGACAAGAACCAGACCAACCGGCAAAAGGCGCTGCTGGAAGAAAAGGATTTGCAAGGGCTGATCGCCGAGCGCGCCGCGCATGGCAGCGCGGCCAAGCCCTTCTCAACCGCCGAACTGGCCGAGTACCGCAAGGCGATCAATGACAATATCACCAAGCCGATGCGCGAAGCCGACGCCGCCTATGCCGAGCAGCTATCAATCCAGCAAGCACTTCTTGCCGGCGACCAGGCGACCGCCGAAGCGCTGAAGGTTGCCTATGAGTACATCAAAAAAGGCGTCGATCTGCAGGACATCGACCTGCAAAAAATCCGCGGCCGGATACTTGAAGAAAAGAAGATCACCGACGAGGTTGAAAAGCGCAACCAGCTGGTCGACGTTTACGTCAGGACGGCGGGCCAGATTCAAGGCGAGTTCACCAAGCTGTTCGCGGGCGAGGGCATCATCAGCTTCGCTAAAAATATACAGCAGACGCTACGCAATGCGTTTGCCGAGCAGCTGTCGATCAAGATTTTTGGCGACAAGCAGAAAGAAGTCAGCGACGACCTCAAGGGAGCGAACAAGGCTAATGCAGACAACATTATTCTTGCCGTCGATAGGGTCCGCGATGCCTTCAACCAGTTCCACAGCACCGGACCGGACGGGCTATCGGGGCAGGTTACAACCGGGCTGACGGACGCGTCGAAGGCATTCGCGACAAACCCCGGACTCGGCGGCGGCGCGGCAAATGATAATTTCTCGCTGGGTTCCGGCATCGTCCCGAACGCCGCCGGCAGCTTCACTACTTTGACCGCGGGCTTGCTCAACCAGTTCGGCAAGCCGCTTACTCAAAGCGCTTCGGCGCTCACAGCGGCAACCGATGAGATCGCTGTCACCGGTAAAAAGACGCCGGCGTCGGCGCCGGCGGACAACATGGACTTCGCGAAAAACATCGACAAGATCGGCAGCAAGTTCGGCGATTCGCTCGACAAGCTATTTGGCTCAGGGAAGCGCAACGAGGACGGCACACAGGTCGCCGGAAGCGGTAGGTTCAGCAAGATCGGTGGAGCGCTCGCCGAATATAGCCAAGGCGCGTCGTATGGCGCGCTCGGCAACTCGGCGCTGCAGAGCATTGGGCTTGAAAAGAAGAACAGCGGCTCGG
Source organism: Sphingomonadales bacterium (assembly GCA_038226115.1). Lineage (GTDB taxonomy): Bacteria > Pseudomonadota > Alphaproteobacteria > Sphingomonadales > Sphingomonadaceae > Polymorphobacter_B. The sequence goes on from JBBRQR010000089.1 coordinate 7,005, forward strand.
CAACCGGTGCGGCCGTCGGCGGCGCAATCGGCGCGGCAATCGGCAGCTTCATCCCCGGCATTGGCACGCTGCTCGGCTCAATGGTCGGCACCATCCTCGGCGGCTTGGTCGGTGGCTTATTCGGTAAAGCCCCCCGCGCTTTCTACGACATAAAGACGGACTCGACCGGCGCGGGCGTCGTCAGCAATCCCTACGCGCGTGGCGATAACCAGACCGCGAACTTGTCCGCCGCTCATTCCGAAGCATACGCTGTCACAACCGCGCTAACGGCGCTGGCGACCGGGCTTCACGGCAATGTCGTCGGCGGGAAATCGCTCGGCGCGATCGGGCTCTACGACAGTCAGTATTCGTTCGACCCGGTGTCGGGATCGGGCAACCGTCAGAACTTCGCCACCGAGCAGGAAGCAGTCGCGGCGGCGCTCCGCAACGCGGTGCAGACCGGGGCGATCGACGGACTCCGTGCCGGCACAAAAAACCTGATCCTCGCCGCCGGCGATTTTCAGACGCAGGTTAACAAGGCGAACGAGTTCAACGGCGTGTTCGCCGACTTGAAGAAAGCGACTGATCCGGTCGGCGCAGCGGTCGATGACGTCAATACCAAGTTCCAGCACTTGAAGGCCGTATTCGCCGAAGCAGGAGCGAGCGCGAGCGACTATGCGTCGCTGCAACAGCTCTACGACCTGCAGCGTGCCGCCGCACTCAACACCGCGCAGGCATCTACCGTGTCGACGCTCAAGGACTATCTATCGAGCCTGACGACTTCGGCATCGAACGGGCTATCAGCGCGTGACCGCCAGAGCGCGGCGCTTACTGCCTTCACCCCGTTCCAAGCCGACATTTCGAATGGCAAGAGCGTCAATCAGGACCAGTACAAGACGGCGGCCGATAATTTGCTGGCGGTTGATCGTGAAATCTACGGCTCGACACAAGCGTATTTCGACCGGCTAAAGCAGATCACCGACTTGACGCAGGCGGCGATCACGACGGCTGGCGGCAACACCAGCACGGTGTCCTCGATCGCCGACGCGCTTGTCGTCAATCCGAACGCCGCGCAGCCGACGAGCAATGTCACGCCGATCACCGATGGGCTGACGTCGCTGCAAAACTCGCTGTTCGGCCAAGGCGTCATCAGCATCGGCATCTTAAACGAGATCGCCGGCAACCTGGCGAACGGCGGCTTCTACTCGGCCAATCAAGACGGCATCGTCGCCAACAAGATTTACGCGCAGCGTAATTTCTAGCCGTGGAAATCCTTGCTGAAATCTCGCCGCTCGATCCGGCCACTGGCAACCGCGTGACGCTCCGCGTCTGCTCGGCCGACGATCGCCGGATCACCGCGACCAACGGGCTGCGCTGGTGGCCGGCGATAATGAAGAAGCCGAGCATCACGCACGACCTGTTCGACGGCAATTTCACCGGCACGATCAACACCGGTACGGCATCGCTCGAGATCGCGATGTTCGGCTTGAAGCGCGCGAGCGCTACGGTGGCGCGCTATCGCTGGGCGGCTGCGCCGGTGAACCTGTATTCGGTCGATCCGATCACCGGCATCGTCACCGAGATATTCACCGGCATCGTCAACAAGGCGGATAACACCGCTGAAAAGCTCAAGCTCGACATCAAGGTCAATACCGCGCCGCTCGATGGGCCAGCGCTGACGCTGACGTACTTCGGCACCGGCGGTATCGAGGGAACGGTCGACCTTCGCAACAAGGTCAAGCCGTGGTGCCTCGGCGCGTGCAGCAACGTCGAGGCGGTACTGATCGACGGCTTAAACAGTGTCTATCAGGTGTCCGCTTACGGCGCGATCGATGCCGTCGTGGCGGTGTACGAGAAGGCGGCGAGCTTCGGCGCGGGGATCGGCGACTATGCGAGCTATCTGACGCTGGTCGCCGCGACGGTGCCGCCGGGGCGGTGGGCGACCTGCCTCGCAAGCGGATTATTCCGGCTCGGCGCGCCGGCGGCCGGCGTCATCACCGCCGACGTTCAAGGCGATGCGGTCAACGGATTCGTGCGGCTCACCGGCGCGATCATCACTCGCATCGTGCAGAACGCCAACGCGCTGCCCGCGAACATCGCCGCGTCCTCGATCACCACCCTCGATACCGCTTCGCTCGCCGCGCTCGATACCGCAGTGCCGCGTCCGATCAACGTCTATCTGACGCAGCAGATCACCTTGATCCAGCTGGTTCAAGAATTGGTGCGCCCCTGCAATGCGGCCGCCGGCGTGTCGTGGCTCGGCAAGCTATTTGTCGCGCGCTTCGGTGCGATCGGCACGTCCGCGATCACGCTTGATGCGCTCGGCCGCCGCAAGCCAGTCGTTTCGCTTTGCGATGAGCAGGACGTGCAGCCGCCCTACTGGCGGGTCGAAATGCAGGGGCATCGCTCGTGGCGAGTCCATACGGCGACCGAAATCGCCTTCCTCGCCGCGCTGATCGACTTGGGCGACTATCTCGGCACGAACGGTTACCGCGAGGGTAACATCGTCGTCGATCAGGGCGCGCGGTGGCTCTACGTCAACCCGACCGCTTCCGTCGGCAATGCGCCGCCCGCGCTGCCGTCGACGATCAACAGCTATTGGCAGATCCTTTCCTCGCCGCCCGATGCCGGCCATTTGACCGGGACGATCGACTTCGCGAGCCAAGTCGCGGGCGCGGCGAAGCCCGAAGCCAACGCGACGCGCAACGTCTCGGCGGGAACGTACAGTTCGGCCGCGACCTATTACCGTGGCGATTTCGTCCGCTCGACCGACGGCACGTCGACTTATGTCGCCAAGAGCAATCCGCCTGTCGGCACGCTGCTAACGAACACCGCATACTTCGACCTGTTCATCACCGGCGGTGGCGGCACGCCCGGTCAGGCGGCGTACAGCGGCTATCTGACCAATGCACCGATCGGGATCGCGACCGCCGCCGACGGGTCGGGCGGCAGCTATTCGGGTGCATCGGGCATAATGCGC
>JBBRQR010000090.1:0-9950 GCA_038226115.1 Sphingomonadales bacterium
CCGTCGTCTGCTCGACATCGGCGGCGGGCAGGGAGTATTCGCCGCCGCCGCGCTCGACTGCGCGTCGCAGTTGACAGCGACGGTATTCGACCTGCCTGCCGTCGTTGCCCGCATTACCGATCCGCGCATCGAAACGGTGGGTGGTAGCTTTGTCACGGACCCGTTACCGCGCGGCGCCGACCTCATTACGCTGATCCGCGTGGCTCACGACCACGACGATTCGGTCGTTGAGGCCCTACTGCTAAGCGCTCACGCCGCGCTCGCGTCGGGCGGCACGCTTCTCCTCGCCGAGCCGATGGCCGAAACACCGCGAGCCGCGCCGATCGGCGACGCCTATTTCGGCATGTACCTTTGGGCGATGGGATCGGGCCGACCCCGTTCGGTGGAGCGGCTGACATCACTGCTGACTGCGGCAGGGTTCGTGCGCATGCGCGAGCACATCACCGCGATCCCTTCGCTCGTTCGGGTGCTCACCGCCGTAAAAACATAGTTGACAGGATAAACCGTCAACCTAGACTGACACCTGTTAGCTGTCAGCTTTGCCTGACACTTTCGGCGCACCGGGTATCAGCTTGGGCGCGGTGGGGTCGGTCGATGCAGACAAGTGCAGTGGTTCTGGAGGCACCCGAGCGGTTGACGCTCCGTACCCTCGCCCTGCGCGCAGTCGCCGCCAACGATGTCGTTGTCGATGTCGAGTTCAGCGGCATCTCGACCGGCACCGAACGCCTTCTCTATCGCGGCACGATGCCCGCTTTCCCCGGCATGGGCTATCCGCTTGTTCCCGGTTACGAATCGGTCGGACGCGTCGTCGCCGCCGGGGCCGAGGCACAGGACCGGATCGGCGACAGCGTCTTCGTCCCCGGCGCGAATTGCTATACCGACGCGCGCGGCCTGTTCGGCGGCGCGGCGCGCACCGTCATCCTGCCCGCCGCGAAGGCGTTGGCAATAGATCCCACACTCGGGCGCGACGGCGCGCTGCTCGCCCTCGCCGCGACCGCGCATCACGCCCTCGCCGGGGGTCGCCCCGCCGAACTGATCGTCGGCCACGGCGTCCTCGGCCGCCTGCTCGCACGCATCACCATCGCCCTCGGCCACCTCGCCCCGACCGTGTGGGAGACGAACCCCGATCGCGCGACCGGCGCAAGCAGCTATGCCGTCACCGACGCCGCGAGCGACGACCGCCGCGACTATGGTTCGATCTACGATGTCAGCGGGGCCGCCGACATGCTTGACCCGCTAATTGCCCGCCTCGCGCGCGGCGGTGAGATCGTCCTCGCTGGCTTCTACGACCGGCTTACCTTCGCCTTCCCGCCCGCCTTCATGCGCGAAGCAACGATCCGCGTCGCTGCCGAATTCACCCCCGCCGATCTCGCTGTCGTGACCGCATTGCTCGGCGCGGGCAAGCTGTCGCTCGGCGGCCTGATTACCCATCACCGTCCGGCAACCGCCGCCAACGACGCGTATGTCACCGCATTCGGCGACGCATCGTGCCTCAAGATGGTTCTCGACTGGAGTACGGCATGAGCCTCGATGTTCTCGACCGTGATCTCCGCGACGAAGCGAGCATCGAGCCTGATGCCGTCGCCACCGGCCCGGTGACCAAGGAAACGCAGATCATCGCGATCTACGGAAAGGGCGGTAGCGGCAAGTCTTTCGCCCTTTCGAACCTCAGCTACATGCTCGCGCAGCAGGGCAAGCGTGTCCTCCTGATCGGCTGCGACCCCAAAAGCGATACGACCAGCCTGTTGTTCGGCGGCAAAAGCTGCCCGACGATCATCGAGACGAGCGCCAAGAAGAAGCTCGCTGGGGAAGAGGTCCGCATCGAGGACGTCTGCTTTATGCGCGACGGCGTTTTCGCGATGGAACTCGGCGGTCCCGAAGTCGGGCGCGGCTGCGGCGGACGCGGCATCATCCACGGCTTTGAGCTCCTCGAAAAGCTCGGTTTCCACGACTGGGGCTTCGATTACGTTCTGCTCGACTTCCTCGGCGACGTCGTTTGCGGCGGCTTCGGCCTGCCGATCGCGCGCGACATGTGCCAAAAGGTCATCGTCGTCGGCTCGAACGACCTCCAGTCGCTCTACGTCGCCAACAACGTCTGCAAGGCGGTCGAATACTTCCGCAAGATGGGCGGCAATGTCGGCGTCGCTGGCATCCTGATCAACAAGGACGACGGCTCGGGCGAGGCGCAGGCATTCGCCGAAGCGGTCGGCATCCCGGTCCTGATCGCGATCCCGGCGAACGAGGACATCCGCAAGAAAAGCGCGAACTATCAGATCATTGGCACTCCCGGCGGCCAGTGGGGCAGCTTGTTCGAAGAACTCGCGGTCAACGTCGCCGAAGCCCCACCGGTTCGCCCGACGCCGCTAACCGCCGACGGCCTGCTCGGACTGTTCAGCCCCGAGGACACTGGCGCGAACGTCACACTCGTCCCCGCGACCCAAGCGGCGATGCGCGGCGTTGCCTTCGTGCCGAAAGTCAGCCTCGAAGTGGTCTACGATGCTGTCTGAGGCCACCTTGCCTCGCGTCGAAGACGGCAGCTGCTCGTCGGGCAACACGATGCTCGATGCCGCACGCGCGGCGGGCAAGTCGGACATTCTCGCCCGCTACGCCGCCGACTATCCGCGCGGGCCTCACGATCAGCCGCAATCGATGTGCCCGGCGTTCGGCAGCCTGCGCGTCGGCCTGCGGATGCGGCGCACCGCGACCATCCTGTCGGGCAGCGCCTGCTGCGTCTACGGCCTGACCTTTACGTCGCACTTCTACGGCGCGCGCCGCACCGTTGGTTACGTCCCGTTCAATTCCGAAACGCTCGTCACCGGCAAATTGTTCGAGGACATCCGCGACGCGGTGTTCGATCTCGCCGACCCCGCGCTCTACGACACCATTGTCGTCACCAACCTGTGTGTGCCGACCGCAAGTGGCGTTCCGCTTCAGCTGCTGCCCAAGGAAATCAACGGCGTCCGCATCATCGGCATCGATGTTCCCGGTTTCGGCATCCCGACGCATGCCGAGGCGAAGGACGTTCTCGCTGGCGCGATGCTCGCCTACGCCCGTCGCGAAGCCGAAGCTGGACCCGTCGCCGCCCCGGCCTCGCGCCCCGACAAGCCGACCGTGACTTTGCTCGGTGAAATGTTTCCCGCCGACCCGATGGGCATTGGCGCGATGCTGAGCCCGATGGGCCTCGCAGCCGGTCCGGTCGTCCCGACGCGCGAGTGGCGCGAACTGTACAGCGCGCTCGACTGCGCCGTCGTCGCCGCCATTCACCCCTTCTACACCGCGAGCGTCCGCGAATTCGAAGCTGCCGGGCGTAAGGTCGTCGGCTCGGCCCCCGTTGGGCGCGACGGCACTGCCGCATGGCTCGACGCGATCGGCGCGGCGACTGGAACCGCGCAAAGCGCGATCGATGCCGCGAAGAACGCCGCGCTGCCGAAGATAGCCGCCGCGCTCGGCGCCGCGCCGATCAAGGGGCGGATTACCGTTTCGGGCTACGAAGGTTCGGAACTGCTCGTCGCGCGGCTGCTGATCGAGAGCGGGGCGACAGTCGAATATGTCGGCACCGCGTGCCCCAAGACCCCATGGTCGGAGCCCGACCGTGACTGGCTCACGGCGCGCGGCGTGACGGTCAAATATCGCGCGAGCCTCGCTGACGATCTCGCCGCCGTCGACGGTCTCAAGCCCGACCTCGCGATTGGCACGACCCCGGTCGTCCAGCACGCCAAGGAGCGCGCGATCCCGGCGCTGTATTTCACCAACCTGATCTCGGCGCGCCCGCTGATGGGTGCGGCGGGAGCGGGGAGCCTTGCCACCGTGGTCAACGCGGCGCTGGCGAACCAGGAGCGCTTCGACAAGATGACCGCGTTCTTCGCGGGCGTCGGCACCGGCGACACCGCCGGTGTGTGGGAAGATACGCCCCGGCTGCGCCCCGAGTTCAAGGCGAAATACGCTGGCCAACGTATCGCTGCCGCCAAGGCCGAGGAGTCGGTCGGGTCATGACGCTGGTCCTCGATCACGACCGCGCTGGCGGCTATTGGGGCGCGGTCTACGCCTTCACCGCGATCAAGGGCCTCCAGGTCATCATCGACGGACCCGTCGGGTGCGAAAACCTGCCGGTGACGAGCGTCCTCCACTACACCGATGCGCTCCCGCCGCACGAATTGCCGATCGTCGTTACCGGACTCGGCGAGCAGGAATTGGGCCGCGACGGCACCGAAGGCGCAATGAAGCGCGCGTGGAAGACGCTCGATCCCGACCTGCCCGCTGTCGTCGTGACGGGCAGCATCTCCGAGATGATCGGCGGCGGCGTCACGCCCGAGGGCACCAACATCGCGCGCTTCCTCCCGCGCACCATCGACGAGGACCAGTGGCAGGCCGCCGACCGCGCGCTGACGTGGCTGTGGACGCAGTTCGGGGCCAAGAAGGTCGCGCCGCTGCGCCCATTGAAGGAGGGGCAGAAGCCCAAGGTCAACATCATCGGCGCGCAATATGGCTGTTTCAACCTCGCGAGCGACTTGGCCGAAATACGCCGCCTGATCGATGGCATCGGCGCCGATGTCGGGATGGTCTTCCCGCTCGGCAGTCACCTCGCCGACGTCCGGCGGCTCCCCGAGGCGGCGGTCAACGTCTGCCTCTACCGTGAATTCGGGCGCGGGCTGTGCGAGACGCTCGAACGCCCGTATCTGCAGGCCCCCATCGGGCTTGAATCGACGACGCTGTTCCTCCGCAAGCTCGGCGAGTTGCTCGGCCTCGACCCCGAGCCGTTCATCGCCCGCGAGAAGCATACGACGATCAAGCCCGTCTGGGACCTGTGGCGCTCGGTGACGCAGGACTTCTTCGGCACCGCGAGCTTCGCCGTTGTTGCGACCGAGACCTATGCTCGCGGGCTGCGGGCTTTCCTCGAAACCGACCTCGGCCTCCCGTGCACTTTCGCCGTCAGCCGGACCGCCGGAGTCAAGCCCGACAATGCCGCTGTCCGCGAGCTCATTCGCACCAAGCCGCCGCTCGTACTGTTCGGCAGCTATAACGAGCGGATGTACCTCGCCGAGCTCGGTGGGCGGTCGATCTACGTGCCGTCGAGTTTCCCCGGCGCGGTTATCCGCCGCCACACCGGCACACCGTTCATGGGCTATGCAGGGGCGACGTACATTCTCCAGGAAGTGTGCAACGCGCTGTTCGACGCGCTGTTCAATATTCTGCCGCTGTCGACGACTATGGATGCGGCCCGTCCCGCTGCGGACGCAACGCTGTCGCGCATTCATCGTGAATTGGCTTGGGACGACGAAGCCCGCGACGACCTCGCTGCGCTTGTTGAGGCGCAGCCGGTCCTCGTTCGCATCTCCGCCGCCAAGCGCTTGCGCGACGCCGCCGAGCGTAGCGCCCGCCAGGCTGGCGAAGACACTGTTACGGGGAGCCGGGTGGCCTATGCCGCTCGCCTTGAAGCGCAAGCCGCATGACGGCGGCGCGCACTCTTTCGGCCTGCGGGCCATGCACCATTCTGCGCGGCACTGGGGCCGCGTCGAACTCCGCCTCGCCGGTTGGTCGGCGACCTTTTCAGGCGGGCAACAAGGAGGCGACGAATGATTGACAAAGATGACGGCATCGGGGTGCGAACGTACCTCACTGCCGAGGAAGCCAAAGACTTCCACAAGCTGTTCATGATGAGCTTCTTCGTGTTCACTCTCATTGCCGTCGTGGCACATTTCCTCGTCTGGGAGTGGCGTCCGTGGCTGCATAACGATGCGGCCAAAGCGACGACGACCGCGAGCGTCGTCGTGTCCTCTCCTTCAACTCACATCTAAGGGGAAATTCCATGTGGAGAATGTGGCAGACTTTTGATCCGCAGCGCGTCCTCGCCGCGCTCGCGATCTTCCTGTTCGTGCTGGCGATTTTGATTCACTTCATCCTGCTCAGCACCGACCGATACAACTGGCTCGATGGTCCGAAGATGGCACCGGCAGCGGCGATGGCGCAGGCCGATCCTGCAGCAGCCACGCCGGCGGCGGTTGTCGCGGCTGATCCGGCTCCGGCCGCAGCACCGGCGGCGGTGACGCAGTAAGCGAACGAGGGAAGGGGCTCGCCGACCGAGCCCCTTCCATCATCTTTCCCTGACGTGGAGGGGCCGACGATGGCACTGCTGAGTTTTGAACGGAAATACCGAGTGCGCGGCGGTACGTTGATTGGCGGCGACCTCTTCGACTTTTGGGTCGGGCCGTTCTACGTGGGCTTCTTCGGCGTCACGACCATCTTCTTCGCAGTTCTGGGCACGGCGCTGATTTTGTACGGTGCCGCGATTGGCGACACCTGGAACCCGTGGTTGATCAACATCGCCCCGCCTGACCTCAAATATGGCCTGGCGCTGGCGCCGCTCCGCGAGGGCGGGATTTGGCAGATCGTCACGATGTGCGCGGTCGGAGCCTTTTCTTCATGGGCCCTGCGCGAGGTGGAGATCTGTCGCAAGCTGGGCATGGGCTATCACGTCCCATTCGCTTTCTCGGTGGCGATATTCGCCTATGTCAGCCTTGAGGTCATTCGACCGATGCTACTCGGGGCGTGGGGCCACGGCTTTCCTTATGGCATCTTTTCGCACCTCGATTGGGTGTCGAACACTGGCTACCAATATCTCCATTTCCATTATAATCCCGCGCACATGCTCGCGGTGAGCTTCTTCTTTACGACGACGCTTGCGCTCGGACTTCACGGCTCGCTGATATTATCGGCGGCGAATCCGGGTAAGGGCGAGACGATGAAGGCTCCGGAGCACGAGGACACCTTCTTCCGCGACCTGATCGGTTATTCAGTCGGAACGCTTGGCATTCACCGCTTGGGCCTGTTCTTGGCGCTATCGGCAGGGTTCTGGAGCGCGGTGTGCATCATCATCAGCGGCCCATTTTGGTCGCGCGGCTGGCCGGAATGGTGGACGTGGTGGCTCGACTTGCCGATCTGGCGCCAGTGAACGGGGAGGGCTGATATCATGGGCTATCAAAACATCTTTACCCAGGTTCAGGTCCGCGGTGCGGGACCCGATATGGGAATCCCGCTGCCAAAGGGCGATTGGTCGCGTGAAGGATCGCCGGGGCCATCCTATCTGATGGGCAAGTTCGGTGAGGCGCAGATCGGGCCATTTTATCTCGGGCGTCTCGGGCTTGCGTCGCTAATCCTCGGTGTACTCGCGTTCGAGATTATCGGTCTCAACATGTGGGCATCGGTTGGATGGGACCCAGTCCAGTTCGTCCGCCAGCTGCCGTGGCTAGCGCTCGAACCGCCGTCGCCCAAATACGGGTTGCAGGTCATTCCACCGCTTGCCGAAGGCGGTTGGTGGCTGATCGCGGGCTTCTGCATGACGGCTTCGGTGTTGCTGTGGTGGGCGCGGACCTTCATTCGGGCGCGTCGCCTCGGCCTCGGCACCCACACCGCGTGGGCGTTTGCCAGCGCGATCTTCCTGATGATCAGCCTTGGGTTCATCCGCCCAGTGCTTATGGGCAGCTGGTCGGAAGCGGTGCCGTTCGGCCTTTTCCCGCACCTCGACTGGACTGCAGCGTTTTCGATCCGGTACGGCAACCTGTTCTACAACCCGTTCCATTGTCTTTCGATCGTGTTCCTCTACGGCTCGACGCTGCTGTTTGCGATGCACGGCGCGACGATCCTCGCGGTTGGACGCTATGGCGGCGAGCGTGAGCTTGAGCAAATTACCGATCGCGGGACGGCTGCGGAGCGCGCTGGGTTATTCTGGCGCTGGACGATGGGCTTCAATGCGACCTACGAATCGATTCACCGCTGGGCATGGTGGTTTGCCGTGCTGACGACGTTGACCGGCGGCATCGGCATCCTGCTGACGGGTACGGTTGTCGACAACTGGTTCTTGTGGGCGCAGCAGCACGGCTACGCGCCTGTTTATCCGAAGACCGGGGTCGTCGACCCGGCGACGTTGGGGGCGATCAAATGAGCTTTGTTCGTATCACCGCACTGACCGCTGCAGCCGGGGCACTCGTGCTCACCGGCTGTGGCGAGCGGCCGCCGATGAAGACAACGCAACTTGGATACCGTGGCGTCGCAGTGGGGCAGATCACCAACCCACGAATGGACGCAGCACTGCGGCAAGTTAACGGCATCCCGGCGACACCATACGCGCTCGACCCCGATACCGGCGGTGAGCGCGCGGGCCACGCCTATCAGAACGTCAAGGTGCTTGGCGACTTGTCGACCGACCAATTCAATCATCTGATGGCGTCGATCACCCAGTGGGTCGCGCCCCCGGCGCAAGGGTGCAATTATTGCCATAACCCAAACAACATGGCGTCCGACGCGGTCTATACCAAGGTCGTCGCGCGGCGTATGCTTCAGATGACGCGCAATATCAACGCTAACTGGACAAGCCATGTCCAGGGCGTCGGTGTCACGTGCTGGACGTGCCATCGTGGCAACGCTGTGCCGAAGAATGTGTGGAACGAGGATCCTAGCTCGGCACCAATTTCCGGCAAGCATTTGCTGGGCAACACGCGCGGCATTGCATCGGCCGGGCATAATTCTGTGAAATATGCATCACTGCCATACGACCCGTTCACGCCGTATCTGCTCGGTGCCTATCCGATCCGTGTTCAATCGACAGTGGCGGTCAATGGTCCGGAAGTACCGATCAAGGCGACGGAGGCGACATACGGCTTGATGATGCACATGTCGGGGTCGCTCGGGGTCAACTGCACCTACTGCCACAACAGCCGGTCGTGGTCCGACTGGTCGCAGAGCCGCCCACAGCGGGTCACCGCTTGGTACGGTATTCGCATGGTCCGTAACATTAACAACGAATATATTCAAAAGCTCGCTTGGGCGATGCCGGCAAATCGTAAGGGCCCTCTTGGCGACCCCTACAAGGTGAACTGCACGACCTGTCACCAAGGTCTGCCGTTGCCGCTTTACGGTGTGAGCATGCGTAAGGAGCATCCGCAACTGTGGGGGCCTGTGACGCGCGATGTTGGGGGTATCGCCCTGCCAAACGTGCCAGCGACGGCGGTTCCACTGTCGGACGGATCGATCCCGCACGCTATGACGGTCAAAGCGCGTGCGCCCGCACTAAACGCCGCGCCCTCGAAAAATATTACGGCTACTGCATCGGTGATTGCGCCAACAGGCTAATATACCGCCCGCCGACGCTGGACTCTACGTCGGCGGGCACCTTTCGATCGCGGTAACTATTTATTCGTCTTGCCTTTAAAATTGTTATCGACACAATAATGAGTGTTGTAATGAGGTATGCAACTGGGCGGGGGTAAGTGAGTGCGTAAGCCGTTGTTTTCGGCATTGACCCGATTGGCGTGGCTTTGCCTTGCCGCGTTTTTGGTTGTGGCCAGCCCGGTGAGCGCCGCCGATCTTCAGGTTTCGCAATATAGTTTTGCACCCGATCCGGTGCCCAACGGCGGCACGGCTAATTTTTCAATTCGCGCGACGAACCTCGGGCCAGAGACGATATCGGACGCGGTTTTAACTATTTCGATTTCGAATCGATTTCAGGTTAGCACCGGTAATTTCCCGTCGTTTTGTGTTTTATCGGGAGCCGTCGGCAGCCAAACTCTTACGTGCACCTTGCCGTCATTGCCGCCGGGTGACTTTAATCTCAACTTCGTGGCGACCGCAATCGCGATCGGTTCTGTCAACAGTACCGCTACGATAAGCAGTGTGAGTGCTGCCGATCCTAATTCTGCCAATAATAGTTTGACTGTTGTGCCCGGTGTGGTTTCCGGTGCCGATCTGTCAACGACCAAGTCCGATGGCACGCTCACCCATACAGTATCTGCCGGTAGCACGATCCGATACCTGCTCACTGCCAGCAATGCCGGGCCGAACGCGACTGACGCCGTCACGCTGACTGACGCTCTGCCGCCAATGACCGACTTCACCTTTGTCTCGGCGGTCGGGACAAATTGGAACTGCGGACGATCAGGGCTGACCGTAACGTGCAC
>JBBRQR010000091.1:0-9943 GCA_038226115.1 Sphingomonadales bacterium
CGGTTCGCGGGTCAGTGTGACCGTGTCGGTGTTGACGGGCAGGCGGTAGAACGCCGGGCCGTGGCGGCTCGCGAAGCCTTCGAGCCGGTCCATCGCCCCGGCTGCGTCGAACGCCGCCGCATAGCTTTCGAGCGCGAAGGCGGCGTTGAACACCCCGGCGCACCCGCACGCGGCCTCCTTGGTGTCGATCGTGTGCGGGGCCGAATCGGTCCCGAGGAAGAACTTGGCATCGCCCGACGTCGCGGCGGCGATCAGCGCGACGCGGTGGCTCTCGCGCTTCAACACCGGCAGGCAATAGAGATGCGGGCGGATCCCCCCGGCGAACATCGCGTTGCGGCTGAGGTGGAGGTGGTGCGGGGTGATCGTCGCCGCGACGTTGACGCCGCCGTCACGGACGAAGGCGGCGGCATCGGCGGTGGTGATGTGCTCGAACACAACGCGTAACTCGGGCAGGCGCGCGACGAGCGGGGCCAGCACCCGGTCGATAAACACTGCCTCGCGGTCGAAGATGTCGACATCGGCGTCGGTGACCTCGCCGTGGATCAGCAGCGGCATCCCCGCCGCCGCCATCGCCTCGAGCACCGGCATGACGCGGGCGATGTCGGTGACGCCCGCCGCCGAGTTGGTCGTCGCGTTCGCCGGATACAGTTTGACCGCCGTCAGCACGCCGTCGCGGTGGCCCGCGATCAGGTCGGCGGCATCGCAGGTGTCGGTCAGATACGCCGTCATCAGCGGAGTGAAACCGGGACCGGCGGCGGCGGTGATGCGGTCGCGGTAGGCGGCAGCGAGTGCGGTCGTCGTGACGGGCATTTTGAGGTTGGGCATCGCGATCGCCCGCGCGAACTGCCGCGCGGTGAACGGCGCGACCGCGCGCAGCATGTCGCCGTCGCGCAAATGGACGTGCCAGTCGTCGGGGCGGGGCAGGGTCAGGGTGTCGGTCATGCGCTGCCGATAGAATGCGGCGCCGCGATCCTCAAGCCGCGCTGCGCCGGTCAGACAAAATGCCGGTTGCGATGACCGGGATCAGATACGCGATATACCGCCGCCAATGCCACCATCGGCATGATCGGCGGCGGTACGGCGGACAATGTCTTCTTCGCGGTCGGCAGCTCGGCGACGCTCGGCACCGACACGCGGTTCATCGGTTCGATTCTTGCTCAGACGAGCATCAGCCTGAACGATGGCGCGCAGGTCGAGGGTCGCGTGCTCGCTCGCGATGCGGCGGTCACTTTGACGCGTAACGTCGTGGCGCTGCCGCTGGCACTGCCGCTGCCGATGAACGCGGTCCCCGAGCCGGCCCAGTGGGCGCTGTTCGTCGCGGGCTTCGGCATGGTCGGCATCGTCGCGCGGCGGCGACAGAGAGCATTGCCTTTTGCGTAGCCAAAGTGCACGTTCCTGAGTGCGACTCGGGAACGAGCCGTTGGGAGAGCGACGATGGCGACGCGAGCGATTGATTTTGCGGCAATGAACGCCGGTGAGCCGCCGCATCTCGCGGCGGCGCGCGCGGGTGTCTATGCGATGCCGCTTGCCGAAATCGACATGCTCGACACCGATATTTGGGTGAACGACACGCATTGGCTGTACTTCGAGCGGCTGCGCGACGAAAGCCCGGTGCATTATCATGCCAACGGGCGCTTCGGGCCGTATTGGTCGGTGACGCGCTATGCCGACATCATGGCGGTCGACACCAACCACGCGCAGTTTTCGTCGGACGCCCATCTCGGCGGCATCACGGCGAAGGACATGGATGACGACTTCATCCTGCCCATGTTCATCGCGATGGACCCGCCCAAGCACGACATCCAGCGGAAGGCAGTGTCGCCGATCGTTTCGCCGGGCAACCTCGCCAATCTCGAAGTCCTGATCCGCGAGCGCGCGCAGGCGATCTTCGATAATCTACCGGTCGGCGAGACGTTCGACTGGGTCGACCGCGTGTCGATCGAACTAACGACGCAGATGCTCGCGACGCTGTTCGATTTCCCGTGGGAGGATCGCCGCCTGCTGACCTATTGGTCCGACATGGCGACCGCCGACGAGACGGTGCCGGGTAACCCGACCAAGCCCGAGCGTGAGGCGATCATGCTCGAATGCCTGATGTATTTCACCAAGCTGTGGAATGAGCGGGTGAACGCGGAGCCGACAGGCGACCTCGTGTCGATGCTCGCGCATAATCCGGCAACGCGCGACATGGTGCCGATGGAATATCTCGGCAATCTAATCCTCCTCATCGTTGGCGGCAACGATACGACGCGCAACTCGATCACCGGCGGCCTGCAATTCATGATGGCCAATCCCGGTGAGTGGGCGAAGCTGCGCGCCGATCCGTCGCTGGTCGAAAACGCGGTCAGCGAAATCATCCGTTACCAGACCCCGCTCGCACACATGCGCCGCACCGCACTGGTCGACGTCGAACTCGGCGGCAAGCAGATCAAGAAGGGCGACCGCGTCGTCATGTGGTACGTTTCGGGCAACCGCGACGAACGCGTGATCGCCGAGCCGAACGCCTTCAAGGTCGACCGCGCCCGCGCCCGCCAGCATCTGTCGTTCGGCTTCGGTATCCACCGCTGCGTCGGCAACCGGCTCGCCGAGATGCAGCTGAAGATCGTCTGGCAGGAAATCCTCAAGCGGTATCCGCAGGGCATCGAGATCATGGGCGCGCCGGGCCGGGTTCCGTCGGCATTCGTCAAGGGCTACACCAGCCTGCCGGTCCGCATCCCGGCCTGAGAAGAGAGAACATGGCGAAGATCACCTACATCGCGGCCGACGGCGGCGCGCGCACCCTCGACATCGCCGACGGCGAATCGCTGATGGAGGCGGCGCTGGCGAACGGCGTCCCCGGCATCGACGGCGACTGCGGCGGCAACGCGGCGTGCGCGACGTGCCACGTTCATGTCGACGCGGCATGGCTGATGGCGGCGGGTGCGAAGTCGGACATGGAGGCGGCGATGCTCGACTTCGCCGAAGGCGTCACCGCCGACAGTCGGCTCGCGTGCCAGATCTTCGCCTCGCCCGCGCTCGACGGCATGGTCGTGCGGACGCCGGTGTCGCAGCATTAGCCAGGAGACGTCATCGCCGCTTTCGCGCCAATGACGATGCGTGCATGATAAGAGCGAGGCGACCGGAACACCGGCGTCGGGGAGGAAGCGATCATGGCCGACTATGACTACATCGTTGTCGGCGCCGGGAGCGCCGGGTGTGTGCTGGCCAACCGGCTGACCGAGGACGGGACGGCGACCGTGCTGCTGCTCGAGGCGGGCGGCAAGGATACATCGCCGATGATTCATATTCCGGTCGGCTATGCCAAGACGCTCAAGGACCCCAAGGTCAATTGGCTGTACGAAACCGAGGTCGACCCAACCAGCGGCGACCGCCCCCACGTCTGGCCGCGCGGCAAGGTGCTCGGCGGGTCGTCGTCGATCAACGGGCTGCTGTACGTTCGCGGCCAGTCGGCGGATTACGACAACTGGGCGCAGGCCGGGTGCACCGGGTGGAGCCACAGCGACGTCCTGCCGTATTTCAAGCGCGCCGAGGGCAATGAGCGGCTTAAAGATGACCTCCACGGCACCGACGGGCCATTGAACGTATCGGACATCACCGATCACCACCCCGTCAGCGACGCCGTCATCGCCGCCGGGGTCGAGGCGGGGCTGCCGTTCAACGACGACTGCAACGGCGCGTCGCAGGACGGCATCAGTTACTTCCAGCTCACCGTGAAGAATGGGCGTCGCTGGTCGGCGGCGATGGCGTATCTGCGCCCGGCGCTGGCGCGCGCCAATCTGACCGTCCAGACCGGGGCGCACGCCGAACGGGTCGAGATCATGGACGGGCGCGCGACGGGGGTCCGCTTCCGCGTCGATGGCGCCAGCGTCGTCGCGCGGGCGCGGCGCGAAGTCATTCTTGCGGGCGGTGCGGTCAACTCGCCGCAGCTGCTCGAACTGTCGGGAATCGGTGACCCTGATGTGCTTCGCGCCGCCGGGATCGAGGTTCGCGTCGCATCGCCCGGCGTCGGCACGAACCTACAGGACCATTATGTCGTCAGCCTCCAGTACCGGCTGCAGAACTGTGTCTCGGTCAACGAGCTGAGCCGTGGCTGGCGGCTCGTACGCGAGGCCGCGCGCTACGCGACGCAGCGCAAGGGGCTGCTGACGATGTCGGCGGCGCACGTCCAGGCGTATGTCCGGACGCGCCCCGGCCTCGACGGTCCCGACGTTCAGTTCCACATCCTGCCCGCGACAGTCGATGTCGAGAAGTTCACGACGAAGCAGATCTGGGAGCTCGAAAAGCTTCCCGGCCTGACCTTTGCCGTGTGCCAGCTCCGCCCTGAAAGCCGGGGGACGATCCACGTCAAATCGGCCGACCCGTTCGCGTCGCCGTCGATCCGCCCGAACTATCTCAGCACCCCGCTCGACCGCGACACGATCGTCGCCGGGATCAAATGGGGACGCAAGCTGGCGACGCAGCAGGCGCTGTCGCCGTACCTTGTCGACGAGATGATGCCCGGACCCGCCGCGACCGACGATGCACAGTTGCTTGAGTACGCGCAGCAGGCCGGGACGACGATCTATCACCCCGTCGGGACCTGCGCGATGGGCCGCGCGGGCGATGCGATGGCGGTCGTCGACCCCGAACTCCGCGTGCGCGGCGTCGAGGGGTTGCGCGTCGTCGATGCGTCGGTGATGCCGCGCCTCGTCAGCGGCAACACCAATGCGCCGACGATCATGATTGCCGAAAAGGCGAGCGACATGATCCGCGCGGCAGCGAAGCAGCGGCTGGCGGCGTGACGATTTTCGCCGCGTAATCCCCGCCCCGGCGGGATGAAAGGGAAGGGAAAGCCATGGCCCTCGATCTTCTGTTCCGCATCGCGTCGACAATCGCGCTTGTCGGCTGGCTGATTCTCGCGGTTGCGCCGCTGCACCGGCGGCTCGCGGTGCTTGCCGCGCGCCTGCTCGCCGCGATCCTGTGCGGCGGCTATTTTGCGGTTCTGGTTCACGCGCTCGGCAGCGGGCCGGCGTTCGACTGGCGGGCGTTCAACTCGCTCGACGGGGTGATGGGATTGCTGCGGACGCGCGAAGCATTCCTCGCGGGCTGGGTCCATTATCTCGCGTTCGACCTGTTCACGGGGGCGTGGGAGGCGGAGACTGCGCCCGCCGCGCGGGTGCCGCATGCGGTGGTACTCGTCTGCCTGTTCCTCACCTTCATGGCCGGGCCGGTCGGGCTGTTGACCTATCTGGTCATTCGATCCGCGCGGCAGCGTTGAGGGCTTAGCGCCGCTTTTCCTGAACACGCAGGCTCGACCCGTCAGGGAGCCTTACGAGGACGTGGTCGCTGAAACGGTTGATGACCGGCGCATCGACGTCGCGGCTGGTGACGCTGCCGGTACGATAATCGGTCTCGCGGAACGGCACTGTGCGATAGTCGAGCGTGCGATCGTCGAGCGACGCGAGATCGGGAGCGGCGACGGTGTCGGTCATGGCTCGTCCCTTCCGGAAAGAAACGCCCCGGGGCCATGCCCCGGGGCGGCAGAGGTCAGCGGCGGAAGAAGCGGCGCTGGTTCATCGGCGGGTTGACCGTCTTCTCGCGGAAGACGATCCGCCCCTTGTCGAGATCATAGGCCGTCATTTCGACGTGAACCCGGTCACCGACGATCGAGCGGATACGGTTTTTACGCATCTTCCCGGCCGTGTAGGCGATGATCTCGTGGTCGTTTTCGAGCTTAACGCGGAACCGGCCGTCGGGCAGGATCTCGGCGATCACCCCTTCGACCTTGAGCGCTTCTTCCTTCGCCATATAGGCTTAAGCCAGCGCGAGATTGACGGCCGAGCTGCGACCCTGACGGTCGTTCTCGACGTCGAAGCTGACCTTCTGGCCTTCGTTGAGGCCGTTCAGGCCCGAACGCTCGACAGCCGAAACGTGGACGAAGACGTCCTTGGATGCGCCATCGGGGGCAATGAAGCCGTAACCCTTGACAGCGTTGAAGAATTTGACGGTACCGATCGCCATGAGAGAAGTCCTTACGTACGTTCAAGAGGTCCGGACGCAAAAACGCGTCCGAACGCCTCGGCAGCTAGAAACGAAAGAGAAGGCGTGAAGCGCCGCTCGACGGTTGCAGGCAACTTCGGCTGGCTGCTATGTGCGCCCATTGTCGGGCAAATGCAAGTCGGAGCGCCATGATGCATGTTTTCAAGCTGTTGAACGCGTCCGAATGGGCCGCGTTCGATGCCGACCGCACCTTTGCCGGGTCGCCCGATGATGTGCGCGACGGCTATATCCATCTGTCGACTGCCGCGCAGGTCGACGGCACCCGCGCCAAATATTTCGCCGGTGTCAGCGCGCTGTGTGTGACGCTCGACGCCGATGGCCTCGGTGACGCGCTGCGGTGGGAGGCGTCGCGTGGCGGGATACTGTTTCCGCACCTGTACCGTGCGCTGCGGCGTGATGAGGTGGTCGCCGTCGCCGACGCGGCGGCCTTGCATTAATCGCGGCTTCATCCGACCTGCGTGAAATAACGGGCTACGGAGGGGCATATGAACCACGCTTTTCGGACGACCCTGTTGCTCGGCTGCGGGGCTGCCGCCGGGCTTGCCCTCGCGCTAGGTCTCGAAACCGGCGTCGGGCGCACCCCGGTTAACGCCGATGTCTTCGCCTCGCCGCCACCGGTAGCGATCGCGCGAAGCGTTCCGACCGACGTCGGCCAACTCCAGCTCAGCTTTGCCCCGGTCGCCAAGCGCGCTGCCCCCGCCGTCGTCAACGTCTATTCGGCGCGGGTCAACCGCAGCCGCGCGACGATGATGGACGATCCCTTTTTCCGCCAGTTCTTCGGCGGCGGCGCCCCGCAGCCGCGCGTCGAGCAGTCGCTCGGCAGCGGCGTCCTCGTCGAAGCCGACGGGCTGATCGTGACCAACAACCATGTCGTCCAGAACGCCGATGAAATCCTTGTTGCGTTGAGCGACCGCCGCGAATTCAAGGCTAAATTGATTTTCGCCGACGCCAAGTCCGACCTCGCGCTGCTGCGGATCGACACCAAGGGCGCGAAGCTACCGGTCATTCGCCTCGGCGACAGCGACCGCGCGCAGGTCGGCGATGTCGTATTGGCGGTCGGCAACCCGTTCGGTGTCGGCCAGACGGTGACCCACGGCATCGTCTCGGCGGTCGCGCGGACCGGCGTCGGCGTGTCGGACTACCAGTTCTTCATCCAGACCGACGCCGCGATCAATCCCGGCAATTCGGGTGGTGCGCTACTCGATCTCCACGGCGACCTCGTCGGCATCAACAGCGCGATCTATTCTCGTAGCGGCGGGTCGAACGGCATCGGCTTCGCGATTCCGGCGAACATCGTCCGGGTGTTTCTGGCGGGGGCGGGCAGCGGCAAGCTCGTTACCGGCTGGATCGGGGCCGAAGGCGAGGCGGTTACCGCCGACAGCGCGCGGCTGGCCGGCCTCGACCGCCCCGGCGGCGTCCTCGTCACCGCCGTCTCGCCGGGATCACCCGCCGCAAGCGCCGGAGTCCGCATCGGCGACGTGCTGACCGCGATCGACGGCAAGGACATCGCCGATCCCGGCATGCTCCGCTACCGCATCGCGACGCAGGGCGTCGGCACGCGGGTCGACGTCGCGCTGTTGCGTGGCGGGCGGGCCGAGCATGTATCGCTGACGCTGGCGAAGCCGCCCGAGACGCCCGCGCGGTCGTTGACGACGATCGGCGGCGACAATCTTCTTGCCGGGGTGACGGTCGGCAATCTTTCGCCCGCGTTCGCGCAGGAATTGGGTGCCGGCCTGCCCGAACACGGCGTTGTCGTCACTGCGCTCCAGGCCGGAGCCCCGGCGGCGCGCTTCGGCTACCTTCAGCCGGGCGATCTGGTCGAGGCGGTCAACGGTACCCCGGTATCGTCGGTCGCGGCGGTCGCGGTGGCGATCAAAAGCGGCGCCCCGGCGGTTCGCATCAATCGCGGCGGTCAGCGGCAGGAATGCGGCGCCGTCAACGGCCAGTTGGTGTGCCGGAATTAGGCGAGCAGCTTCCGTCCCTCGCCGGCCTGCCACAATAACAGTGCTGGCAGGCCGATCGTCAGGTCGCGCGCGCGTTTGAGCAGCGACAGCGCGATTGCTGCGCCGGGATCGAGGCCGAACAGCGGGGCGAGGAGCAGATACGCCCCCTCCTGCACCCCCAGCGCACCCGGCACGACGAAGGCGATCGAGCGGACGGCGAAGATCAGCGCCTCGATCGCCAGCACCGACCACGGCCCGACGGCGACCCCGATCAGCCGTAACGCGAACCACGCGCCGAGGCCGCTCGCGACCCATGCCGCAAGATTGAGGACGAAAGACAATACCAGCGCGCCGGGGTCGCGGTAGATTGCAGTCAGGCGCGCCGACACCGCATCGAACGACGCCGCCGACGCGGGCAGAACGCGCGCGGCGAGCCGCCGGGTCAGGCGCAGCATCGGCTGCTGTCCGAAGGCGAAAGCGATGAGCAACGCCAGCGCCAGCCCCGCTCCGCCGAGCACCAGCTTGAGGACGCCGCCGCCGTCGAACCCGCCAAGCGCGAGCACCAGCGCGGCGACGCCGAACAGCGTGAAGATCGCCTGCGATCCCATCTCGGTCGTCATGTCGGCGATCATCGACGCATAGACGAGATCGTTCGACACCCCGCGCGCGGCCAGCACCCGCCCGCCGACAACCAGCCCGCCGATCTGGGCGAAGGGCAGGACGTCGGTCGCGCCCTCGCGCACCGTCCGCGCCCACGCATACGCGGACACCGGCCCGCCGTCGGGAGCGACCGCGCGCCACGCCGCGCCGAGCAACGCCAGCACGACCAGCGAATAGCCGCAGTAAAGCGCGTAGCCCGCCCAGCCGATCTGTTGAATCGCGGCAAGCACCGGGCCGACGCCAACCCCGCGCACTACCCATGCGGCGGCGGCGAGGCCCGCGAGGGTGAGGAGGAGGACGATCGTGCGAGTCATGGCTGGCGAACGCTCTACTCTCTTATTGGCTGATTTGCGGAGTCTATGCCGTCAGCAGCTTGCCCTTGCCCATCACGCGGAGCGCCAGCCGCATCATCGCGGGGACGAACCTCGGACGGATCAGACGCGCGTCGTACGCCCCCAGCCGCCGGTCGTTCTCGCTCAGGCAGATTGCGGCAAGCTCCGGAAATTCGATTTCGACGCCAAGCTCCTTCGACCCGTTCAGCGTGAAATTATTCTCCTGCGCCTTGGTGTTGTCGGCCCCCATGCCCTTGGCCATGTCGACGCGCTCCCAGATGAGGAACGCCCAGACGGCGGCGACCTTGAGGGCGAAGGCGGGGCGCTGCCACCAGCGCAGATTGGCGCGGTGCCATGCGACCCAGTTGACGAAGAACAGGATGTGCCGCCCCTCCTCGCGCATCACCGGCTCGAACGTATCGACGAGGTCGGCGGGGAAAAAGCCGCTGTCTTTGGCGATCTTGAACAGTCCGAAGCCGAAGAAGCTGTCGATACACTCGGAAAAGCCAGTGACCATGAACGCCCATTCGGGGTCGCGCGGCGTGACATAGGCGGGCTCGGGAACGAGTTCGATGCCGTACGCGCGGACCATATCGCCCAGCACGAGCTTGTGGCGCGCTTCCTCGAAGGCATTCATCGCGATCGCCGACCGCATCAGCGGGTCGGCGACGGTCGCGGCAAAGGTCGACACGTTCATACTCGCGCGACCTTCGGTGGCAACGGCGATATCCCAGATCGGCAGCGACGTGATCCGCGCCTGCGTCGCCGCGTCGAGGACCGGCCAGTCGATCAGCGCGGGCTTGTACGGGTCGTGCGTCGTCAACATCGTCCGGCACATCAGCGCGCGGTGCGCCTCGCTGCCGGCGCGGATCGTGCCGCCGGGGCTGGCCGGCATTTCGCGCGGGAACGCGGTGAAGGCGGCCTTGGCAATGGGTGCATTCATCGATCGGCTCCGTCAATCGTTCGCCA